>DATBHW010000046.1 GCA_036557285.1 Ktedonobacterales bacterium | reverse complement strand
CGCGGCTGGCTCTTTCGGCTCTTGCACAATGATGGTGCCGGTCGGAGCCTGATAGCCGGGAATCTGGCCCGCTTTCCACCAGCGAAAGGCCGTCCGATAACTGATGCCTTGTTGTTTGGCGTACTCTGAGAGCTTCATGCTTCCAGGATAGCATAGCCGTCTATAGCTGTCAAGAGATGACGTTATTTCTTATGAACGGTTCCTACACTCCAGCCTCTCTTGGAAAGGGTCGGCAGCTTGCCAGTCAGATTGCTTATCCGGTGGGATGTCCGCAAACGCGGGTAGCAAGACCTGCCTGCAAGCAATCCATCAAGCCAAAGCGTGAGCACTGCTCCTTGCTCACTCACCTCATAACAACACTCCAAACAACACTTTCGTGTCTCGTTGTGAAGGCGGTATGGAGCTATGCTCGTTGTAGATCAAGCACGTGGCACAGAGGGTTCTGACTAACCACAACAGGGACTCACGTCATGTCAAACAAACGCAACCGGGAAACTGGTCCCAGTCAGCCACCGGTCTATCAAATCAGCATCAGAGGAGGAATGCATATGACCACCCGTACCGACGCAACCCCGCCCTTTGTTGTTACCCATGCACGAATCGTCGGAGGGTTCCTGCTGCTCCTGCCCATCCCATTCGCACTCCTGGGCGCACTTTCCTCCAGTCTTATCGTGCCTGGAGATGCCGCCGCAACCGCCAACCATATCCTGGCGTCTGAATCGCTCTTCCGCCTGGGGATTGTGCGCACCCTTCTCCTCATGCTCTTCGATGCATGCTTGTTGGTGCTCGTCTTCTATCAATTACTCAAACCGGTGAACAAGACCCTGGCTGTGCTGATGGTCATCCTCAACCTGCCTGGGGTCGTTATCACCCTGTCCAATGAGCTGAACAACTTTGCGATCCTGCTCCTCCTGCACGGAGCAGACGCGTCTCGCGCCTTCACCCCAGATCAGATGCACGCGGCGGTGTCCCTCTTGCTGCAAGTGCACGACACGGGGGGACTCATCGCCGGTCTCTTCTGGGGTCTGTGGCTGGTTCCTTACGCGGTGCTGGTGTTCAGGTCGGGGTTCCTTCCCAAATTTATCGGGGTCGTGTTGATCATAGAATGTTTTGGCTTTCTGATCCAAAGTTTTGGCGGATTTTTTGTGCCCACCCTCGGCGCGACCCTCGCCCTGCTTCCTACGATTACCTCGTTGGCGGAACTATTCTTACCCTTGTGGCTTTTGATCAGAGGGGTCAATGTCGAACAGTGGGCAAAACAGGCGCGTGCATCGGCATGAAAGAATCCCGATGGATCACGAAAGGAACCCACATACAAGCGATTGTCTACCCACACTACGGATTACCGGACAGGTTCTAAAGCGCCAGCATCGGCTCGTCAAGCGGGCGACGACTGCACTTTGGCGCTGGCGAACGGTTTGCCTTCAGGAAGGGAGGCGCGAGCCGCAGGCGAGCCAACGAACAAATTTGCAGCCCTCCAGCCGCTCATATCCAGGGTGGCGACAACGTTGCGGCAATTCAGCGATAACCTGCTGACGATTTATCCGTATTCTTGACAGTGGTGGTAGAAAGATGAGACACACACCTATCAACCCACACACCAGAACACACGGATAATGCTGATTGGAGGCAAGAAAGATGAGGTATCCGCCATGAATGCTCTGGGGCAGGAACCCCAAGCCACACAGAACCGGCTCGTCGTCCAGACGAAAGACCTGAGCAAACGCTATGGCAAGATAGTGGCGCTGGACCGCGCCACCTTCAACATTGCGCCGGGATGCACCGGCCTGCTGGGGCCGAACGGCGCGGGCAAGAGTACGCTGATAAAGCTGCTGCTGGGTTTGCTGACGCCCGACCAGGGCGAGGCCAGTATTGCCGGGTGCGATGTGCGCACGCAGCCGCTGGCGCTGCGTAAACTGGTGGGCTATATGCCCGAACACGACTGTCTGCCCACCGATTGGCTGGCGCAGGATTTTGTCCGTTACATGGGCGAACTTCACGGTCTGCCGACGCGAACGGCCATCCAGCGGGCCAGCGACACGCTCTATCATGTTGGCCTGGGCGAAGAACGCTATCGCGCGCTTGGCGGCTTTTCCACCGGCATGAAGCAGCGCGTGAAGCTGGCCCAGGCGCTTATCCACGACCCGCATGTGATGCTGCTGGACGAGCCAACCAACGGACTTGATCCGGCGGGGCGCGATGAGATGCTGGCCCTGATCGGGCGCATCGCCCATGAGATGGGTATCAACATTATCCTCTCTTCTCACCTGCTTATAGATATTGAGCGCGTGGCCGACAGCGTGGTCATTCTTAATAATGGCCGCATCATCGCTCAGGGGACGCTGCGCGAACTCATGCAGGCTACCCCGGCAGTGACGGTGCGCACCCGCGCAGCAGCCGGGCCGCTGGCCGAGGCGCTGCGCCAGCGCGGCTATGGCGTGAAGGCAGAGGGAGCCGAGTTGCAGGTGGATTATCGCTCCGACGCAGTGTATGACGCTATCCGCGACGCCGCCGTCGAAACCAGAGCGGCCATTGTCCACCTCAAGCGGCGCGTCCTCTCCCTGGAAGACATCTATCTGGCCGGAGAGAGCAGTCCGGCGCTTGTTCAACAGGACGGCCATATATCAGGCATATCAGCAGACGTATCGGAAGGAACACGCTGATGGAGAATACAGTAAGCGCCAACGCGCGCATTATTGATCGCGGCTACCAGCATTATGAGGGCGAGCGCCTGGGGTTGGGGCACAGCGAGTGGGTCATGCTCTGGGCGGCGCTGAAACGCGGCGTGGGCCTGCGCCGGTCCTTCCGCCACAAGATCATGCCCTGGCTCTTGATCGCCGTCGCTTATACGCCGGTTGTGGTGATCCTGGGCATTCAGATCATCGTGGGTCAGGCGTTGCCAACGCCCTACACACGCATCTACCCCAGTATCAACAGCGTGTTTCTGCTGTTTGCCGGTCTGGTCGCCCCCGATCTGATCTGCGCAGACCGCCGCGAGCGGGTGATCTCGCTCTACTTTGCCGCGCCGATCACCCGGCTGCATTACGTCGCCGCGCAGGTCGGGAGCCTGGTAATGCTGCTGCTCCTGCTGACGCTGGTACCCTACGTCCTCCTCTTCTTTGGGCAGGCGCTGCTGGCTCCGGCCTTTGGAACCTACGTAAGTGACAATTTCAGCGACCTGTGGCATCTGCTGCTGGGCGGCCCATTGATCGCGCTCTTCTTCGGCGCGCTGGCAATGGGTGTGGCGTCCTTTACTGACCGCCGCGCCTACGCGACAGGCGGCTTTCTGGGGCTGCTGCTGGTAAGCTCCATTGCCGGAGACATCATTGCTCTCCAACTACATTTCAGCGGCCATGAATGGTTCAACCTGCTCAACCTCTTTACCCTGCCGATCAATGTGGTGTTCTGGTTGTTTGGCGAGACGGACCGCCCCGCCCTCGTCGCCCTCGATGGGCCGGCTTATCTTTGGGGAACGCTCGCGGTGGTCGTCATCAGCCTGGCCCTGATGGCCTGGCGCTATCTGAAGGTGAGTGACTAATGAGTTCTGAAATTATCGGCGCGCCGCTGCCGGGCGCGCCAGCGTACAGCCCGCAAGGATGGCCTTCGGGTAGGCTTCCCGATGGGCGGCCCGTCACTATCGAGGTCGTCAACGCCAGCAAATGGTATGGCGATAAAGTGGCGGTCTCCGATCTCTCCTTTGCGCTGGGGCCAGGTGTGTCGGCTCTGCTCGGCCCCAACGGCGCGGGCAAATCAACAACCATCAAGCTGCTCACCGGCCTGCTGCGGCCCAGTCGCGGGCAGGTGCGCGTGCTGGGGCAATCGGTCGTCAATAATCCGAAGCTCTACCGGCGCATCGGTCTGGTGCCTGAGCAGGAGGGTCTGTATCCCTTCCTGAGTGTGCGCGAGTTTGTCGAACTGGCGGCGCGCCTGCATCACCTGCCCAACCCACGCGAAGCGGCCCGCGGGGCGCTGCGCATCGTCGAACTGAGCGATGTAGAGAACCGCTCGCTGGGTCAGTGTTCCAAAGGCATGCGCCAGCGTGCCAAGATCGCGCAGGGGCTGGTGCATGATCCCGAAATCTTGATCCTGGATGAGCCGCTGAGCGGCGCGGACCCGCGCCAGCGGCTGGCGATGATGGAAGTCTTCACGCGCCTGGGCGAAACGGGCAAGACCATCCTGATCTCCTCGCACATTCTCTACGAGGTCGAGCGGATGGGGTCGAACGTGCTGGTGATGGTCAATGGCAAGCTGGCCGCCGAAGGCGATTTTCATGCCATCCGCGCGCTGATGGATGACCGGCCCCGGCGGGTCCGTGTCACCTGCTCCGACCCGCGTACCGTCTCGGCGTTCCTGGTCAGGTTGCCAGGGACACGCAGCATTCACGTTGAGGAAGGGGCGGTCATTGTCGAAACCGCCGCGCCGCTGGAGTTTCACCTGGCTGTGCCGCAGGCGGCGCAGGCTGCGGGCGCGCATCTGTACGGCATCGAGGGGCTGGATGAAGACCTCGAAAGCGTCTTCCGGTATCTTGTCAATTGATTTCAATACCCTCAAGGCGGGTCGTCTTGCGGCCTTGCTCTCATCACGCCAGCCCCGACATAGGATACTGGCAAATACGGAAAAAATCAATGGATTTTGCACTAAGGAGGACAGCCTGATGCAACCCATTTTTGCGTTAACCTTGCGGGCGCTCGCCCGCAGCCGCCGCGTACTCATGGTGGTCGCGCTGCTCTGCGTCCCTGTCTTGCTGGCCCTCGTGTATGTGGCGAGCGAGGGAACAGACAACGGCGAGGGCTTTGTCCTTGACCTGTTCATCGGCCTCGTCTTGCCGATCCTGTTGCCGCTGACGGCCCTGATCTTTGCCACCAGCGCGCTGGGCGGCGAGGTTGAAGATCGGACGCTGCTCTATCTCACGCTCAAACCCATCCCACGACTGGTGGTGATCGTTGCCAAGCTGCTGGCGTCCACCGTGATTACGACGCTGCTGGTTGAGGTTTCGCTGGCGGCGACCTACCTGATCGGGACGCAGGGCGCGGGCGATGGCCGCAACCTGGGCGCGATTCTGCTGGCTGGTCTGGTCGGCTGTCTGGCCTACTCCAGCCTGTTCCTGCTGCTGGGGTTGTGGTTCCCGCGCCGGGGGCTGCTGATCGGGTTCATCTACGTGTTGATCTGGGAGGGCATCATGTCGCAGCTTTCCACCGGGCTTGCCACGTTTTCGGTGCGGCGCTACGTGGAAGGCGCGCTGGATGCCAGCCTGGGCGCGTCAGCCCTGGCGGATGTCTCGCCTGTCAATATCAGCGGCGCCACCAGCCTGATAGTGCTGGCGCTCGTGCTGATTGGAGGTATCCTGGTTTCCACCTGGACGCTTCGGCAGATCGAACTGCCCTGAGCGAAACCGGCATGGATGCCACCATCTCAGGGTTCCACCACCTAGCGTGGTTTCTACCTGTAGCGCCGCCTTCCAGGCGGCTCAACGCTGGCCCGCCGGTACGTTGGCCGGGAGGGCGAACGCTCGCCCTGGCGAAGCGTTGGCCGCCGTCTCGGCGGCGCTACAGGTGGCGTTGGCCTGGAGGGCGAACGCTCGCCCTGGCGCAGCGTTGGCCGCCGAGACGGCGGCGCTACAGGTGGATTCGATATTTATCCGCCAACGGCTGCCAGATCAGTCGGTGAAGCGATGGGGAGCGCGGGAAGGAGGCTGTGGGCTTTGGCATCGGCGGCCAGCAGCACGCCAAAGCGCCAGACGAAATGGCCCTGATCGGCAGTATCCAACTGAAGACCGAGTTCGCAGCCCTCAATGCCCTGATCGTGCAGCGTGGTGATATTCCAATACGCCTGGTTATTGAGACGCTGAGCCTCACCCCCTAACACGTTTACGCCGGTTAGACAGGCAAGCTGCGCAAGATGCTGGCTTAGCTGCGCTGGGGAAAGCAGCCCCACCTGCCAGCCGGTCGCTGCGTCATAGGAAAGATCGAGCGTAAGTATGGAGCCGACCGGGAACGTCACATCACTGACGACCTGGCCGCTGGCACCGGTGAAACGCCAGCGCAGCGCGACAGGCGTCGCCACTTCCCAGAACTGGCCGTTCAGCGAGGCGTTGGGCAGGAAGCCGCCGGGAGCTAAACAGATGAAGCCCTGACAGAAGTTCCCTCTCTGGCTGTCTTGCCTGACCGGAACCAGGAAGGCGGTGGCCGCCAGCGGTCCGGTCAGGCGGCGGCTGGTAATCGCTCCATAGGGGGCAAGGCCGGTGGCTATCAAGGACCGGGCTGGCGCGGTGATCGTGCGCTGAGCCGTGACGGCCCGGGGGATCAGGGTATTGATCTGCTGCTGCTGGTCTGGCGGCAGGTCGGCCAGGGTGAAAAGCATCTCCAGGGTAGACACGGTTTGCTGGTTCATCGTGAACCCATCCGAGGCAGAGCAGGCCATGAAGCTGTAGCGCGGGTCAGGGCTGGGGGGTGGAAAAGAGCAGGAGAGCGGGCGGAATGGCGGCGCATCCAGGGTGACTGTGTAGGGGGGCTGGCTGTGCATTTTAATGGACAGCGGGGAAGAACTGATCGGCTGGCCGTTGATGGTGAGCGCGCCGTAGTTGACGTTGCTAAAGATGGTCAGTGTGGGCGGGGGCGAGGTTGGCTGGAGGCGAACCGGCTGGCCCGGCGGTGTGTTGGGCGCGGCAACATTCCAAAAGGTCACGACGACCACGACGAGCGCCGCGAGCATGAGGCCGATCTGGACCAGTCGTTTGCGCCGCGAAAGGGGCCGGTTGAGCAGCGTTTCCAACTCGATCAGGGGCAATTGCTCTCCAGCGGCATGGTCTTCTGAGGGAATGGGCTGCGGATCATCCGTGTGCCGGGTCATAAGCTCCCTCCTGCATCTCTCCTGCATCTCTGCTGATCTTTGCTTTCTAGCATAACAAAGCGCCGCACGAGGATGCAACCCTGAGCAGAGAGCAGGTTCCACCAGATATGGAGTGTTGGCAAGCGAGACCTGTTACCTGTAGCGCCGCCTTCCAGGCGGCTCAACGCTAGCCTGTTGGTACGGTGGGCCGGAGGGCGAGCGTGCGCCCTGGCGCAGCGGTGGCCGCCAGGATGGCGGCGCTACAAGTGACGTTGGCCTGGAAGGGCAGCGTGCGCGCTGGCGCAGCGGTGGCCGCCAGGATGGCGGCGCTACAGGTGGAGGCTCCGCCAGGTGGTGGTCCCGGAGAGAAGACAGAACGCCTCCCATTCCGTTATAATGGAGTAGGGAGAGATGCTCCTGGGTATCTGGTCGAACAAGGCGAGCCGTTGGGCAAAGGGGAGACCGGCAATGAACTGCGCTAACTGTGGAAACACGCTGTCGCCTGGCAGCGTCTATTGCGCGGCCTGCGGCGCTTCGACTGCCGCGCCAACAACGTCTGTGAGCGCGCGCGCTGGCCTCCAACAAAGCGCGGGCGTGGCAGAACAGCCGGAAAGCGTCCCCGCAGGCGCGCGCACATTCCGGGCGCGGACAGTGTTCTATGGACGCTATGGCACACGCGGAAGCGTGGCGCTGCCCACGCCTTCTTCGCTGACTCCGTCGGCTACCCGGCCAGAGGGCAACGGTTCGCCAGAGAGCAATGGTTCAAGAAACGGCTCCTCATCAACGACGCTCCCTCTCCCCAGCGACAAGCCAGCAGCAGGCAGGGCCAGCGCCCACGCCAGCGGGCAGATGCCAGCACTGAGCGCCCCGCTCACCCCAGGGCACACACGCCTGCTGGCGGGCCGATTGGTCGCGCTGGGAGGCATTGTCCTGCTGCTGGCGCTGCTGGCGCCGCTGACGGCCTTCGGCTATCATGCCTATAAGAAAGCCCAATCAGAGACACGCGCCGCCGCCAACGGCGTCGCGCGCGTCTCGGCCACCGGAACCGCCGCCGCGCAGGCCACCGCCACTGCCCGCACCCCCCTCCTGATTGATTCGCTGGCAAGCAACACCAACGGCTGGCTTACAAACGGCGCTGCGGCCTTCTTTGCAGGCGGGCAGTATCATCTGCATAACCCCAACCCGACCACGACGCTGAACTCCTATTATCAGCAGCAGACCTTCGATAACTTCACAGCCCAGATCACTGTTACGGCTTACAGCGACGCCAACCCCAACGCCGAAGTCCCTTATGCCTATGGACTCGTCTTGCGCGCCGCCCCCAGCACGCCCACCGATAAATACGTCTTCTTTGTCAGCCCAGCCGGAACCTATAACTTTGCTCGCCATGATCAGTACAGTTTCTTCAACAACGGCTGGAGCGACCTGAGCGCGATCCCCTGGGCCAGTTCGAGCGCGATTCATACCGGCAAGGGCGCGACCAACACCTTGAAGGTTATTGCCAGGGACAATACCTTCACCCTGTTCATCAATGGGCAGCAGGTAGAGGTCGTAAGCGATAACTTCAGTGGCTATGAGAGCGGCTGGATTGGCGTGATGGTCGAGGGCGCGGACATGGAAGCCGGTTTCAGCAACCTGAGCGTGTATGGCCCCGGGGTGTAGAGCGCCTTTTTCGCCAAAATCAACCGCTAAAACTCAACAATCGGCAACAGAATTGCGGTAATATGGGCGTGCCACGCGCGAGAACGCAGACGAAACGAGGGCAGACGAATGGAATGGGATCATCTGGTCGGCCAGCAATTGGGGCAGTATGAACTGCTCACAGAACTGGGCAAGGGAACCTATGCCTCTACCTATCAAGCCTTCCAACCACGTTTGCGGCGTCATGTTGCCATCAAAGCTCTGCGCGGCGCTGAGGAAGACCAGCGCAGCTTTCTTCAGCAGTTCGAGCAGATCGCGCAAGCTATCGCCCAACTGAATCATCCCAATATCGTCGCCATCTATGATTTCGGCGAAGAACAGGGATTGGCCTATATCGTCATGCAGACTGTGACCGGCGGCAGCGTGAAGAAGCGCCTGGGCCAGCCGATGGCGGTAGGGGAAGCGGTTACGCCAATCATCCAGCTTGCCCGCGCGCTGCACCACGCCCACCAGCGCGGTGTTTTGCACCTGGACATCCGGCCAGAAAATATCCTGGTCGATCAGGAGAACGCCTCCCATCTCCTGCTGACCGATTTCAGCATCAGCCAGCTTTTTCAGGCAGAATACCAGGCGCGCACAGGGGTACCCATTGGCGCGCCTTCTTATCTCGCGCCAGAGCAGATCGAGGGGCGACAACCCACGACGCGCACCGACATCTACGCGCTGGGCGCGCTCCTTTTTGAGATGCTGGCGGGGAGGCCCGCCTTCTCCGGCCCATCGGCGGCAACGATCTTCAATAAGCAGTTGCACGAGCCGCCCCCTTATATTCGCGGCTTCAACCCGGCTATTCCGCGCGAACTGGCGCATGTCGTCTCGCGGGCAATGGCAAAGCAGCCCGGAGAGCGATACGAGAGCGCCGAGGCATTGGCGCGGGCGCTGGAACCCTATCGAGATACGAGGGAACGCGAGCATCGGCTGCATCTGACCCTGGATGACCTGAATATTGTGGATGATGATGAGCCAGAAGAAGCCGCACCGCCGCCACGCGCAGCGCCCTCCGGGCAGCCAGGGAGAGGAAATCGCCCGCAGGGTTCAGAACAATCACACCGGATGACCATATCCTTTCTGGAGCCAGAGGCAGGCGTCGGGCCACACCTGAAAGCCAGAGCAGCAGGCTATCCTGGTTTTCTCAACAAAAAGCGCGCGCTGACCGAACCACCAGCCCTGCCAGAGAAGGGTCTTGCCATTGCCGAGCGGGCCTCATTAGTGAACATGATCGGCGCGCGGGTCTTCCGGCTGGCGCGGCGGGTGGCCGGTAAGACGGCGCTGGGCCAATGGATAGAGCATATCAGTCGGGATACCGGCGCGCAGGGAGTTGCGGGCATCAGCGCCATTTGCCTGGCGCTGCTTCTCAGCCTCTCGATTACCCTGCTGGCTGTTTCCACGCCCGTACAGATGGGCGCGCAGAACGCCAATTTTATTGGCGGGGCAAGCCAGACCACGCCAACCAGCGCCAGCACACCAACGCCCTCACCCACGACAGCGCCCTCACCCGCGCCCACGCCCAGGGGTCCGGTTATTGATCGGCAGGCCGCCGCTGCTCTTGCCAACATCAGCGCGGCGTTGAATACCGACAACCGTTGTCAGATCAATCCTAATGGAGCAACCTTACCGACAGGCCAGGCTTTCTATGTGACCGTCTGCTTCAATAAGCAGGTCATCGCCAGTGGGGGTACGGCCAAAGTTACTCTTCTGCCCAGCGGTTCCAGGTCGGCCAGCGCCAGCAAATCAGCCGAAGTAAGTGGCGGCGCCAGTTACTTCTGGTTCCAGTTTAGTTCTCTGGCGCGTGGAAAGTACACCATTGAGGTCTTCTGGAACGGCAGGCTGGGGAAAGTGTATTTGCTTACTATCAACTAACGTGCTATACTCTTTGCCGCTATGGCTACTCACATTTTTCCCCCCGCTCAGGTCGGCCAGCGCATCGTCGTTGTTGGCACGACCAGTTCCGGCAAATCTACTCTGGCGAGCCAGCTTGGGGAGCGCCTTGGGCTGCCGCACGTGGAACTGGACGCGCTGTACTGGGACGCCAACTGGACCCCAGCGGCGCCCGATGTCTTCCGCGAGCGCGTGGCCCAGGCACTCGGCGTAGATGGCTGGGTGGTGGATGGCAACTATCATATGGTCCGCGATATTGTCTGGCAGCGGGCCAACACCATCATCTGGCTGGATTATCCGCTGCCGCTGATTCTCTGGCGGCTGGCGCGGCGAACGATCTGGCGCATCACCAGGCGCCCCGAACTCTGGAACGGCAACCGCGAAACCTGGCGCGGCACCTTCTTCAGCCGCGATGCCCTCTTTATCTGGATATTGCAAACGTATAAGCGGCGGCGCCTGGAATATCCTGAACTCTTCGCCCGTCCAGAGCATGCGCACCTGGCAATCGCACGCTTCCGTTCGCCGCGCGCGACACAGCAGTGGCTCGCAAGCCTGATTCCACATGCTGCCGCATGATCGCTGAGGCTGATAGCGCCGCCTGGGCGGGCGAAGCCTCTCTTCTCTGGCCGCTTTTTGCGCTACACCCTCCCCCACCTGCCGCCGAGACGGCGGCGCTACGGGTGGGCCGCCGAGACGGCGGCGCTACGGGTAATACGCCTGCGTGTAGCGCCGCCGTCTCGGCGGCTCAACGCTGCGCTCAGATGAACGATGCGCTCCAGGGGGCAGTGTTCACCCAGACCAGCATTGGCCGCCTGGAAGGCGGGGGTACGCAGGCAGCGTTCATAACGCTATGATATTACGCTTGAGCAAGCGTCACTACGGTGATGCCTTCGCCGCCGTCGTTGGCAGCGGCAGGCGCATACGAACGAACCAGCGGGTGATGGGCGAGTTGTTCACGGATAGCCTGGCGCAGCGCGCCCGTCCCTTTGCCATGCAGGATGCGCACAAAGGGCATGCCTGCCATGTAGGCGTCGTGGATGTAGCGATCAACCTCCGGCAAGACCTCCTCCACGCGCTGGCCGCGCAGATCAAGCTGCATATCGGGCATCTCGCGCTGGGTGATGCTGGGCAGCGAAACGCCGCGCACGCCATCGCCGCCGTTGGTCTCGTTGCGCGCCTGGCGTCTGCTCAGGCGCTCCAGGTTCTCAGCCGCCACGCGCACCTTGAGCAAGCCAAGCTGCACTTCCGCCTCCCCTTTGTTGTCGGGCAGGCTGACCAGTTCGCCCGTCTGGTTCAAGCTGCGCACCCGCACCGTATCGCCGACTTCCAACGGCCCACTCTGCGGCTCAAGCGGAGGCGGTTCAGGGGCGCGGCGGCGCGGCTCCGGCAGCGGCGCGGCGCGCTCCTCCATCTCGCGCACCTGGGCGCGCAGGCGGTCTAGCTGCTCCTGGGGGAGCCGCTGTCGCCCCATGTCCACCTTGACGCGCGCCAGTTGGGCCTGCACCTGCTCCAATTCGCGCCGCGCCTGCGCTCGCGCCTCGTTAAGAATGCGCACGTGCTCCTCCTCAAAGCGGGCGCGCTCCGTCTCCAACTGTTTACGCAGATGCTCCGCTTCGGCGCGCTCCATGCTCAGATGATAACGCTCGTCGGCGGCCACGCGGCGATCTTCTTGCAAGCCCTCCAGCAAACTCTCCATCTGCACGCCCGTCGTACCCAACAACTGGCGCGCCTGCTCGATAATGTCAGCGGGCAGCCCCAGCCGCGCGGCAATTGCCAGCGCGTTGCTGCGGCCTGGCAGACCGATCTGAAGGCGATAGGTGGGTGAAAGCGTCTCCACGTCGAACTCCACTGAAGCGTTGGCAACGCCAGCGGTATCGTGGGCAAACGCCTTGAGTTCGCTGTAGTGCGTCGTCGCCAGCACCGCAACCTGTCGCTCCAGCAGATACATCAGGATCGCCCGCGCCAGCGCCGAACCTTCGCTGGGATCGGTCCCCGCGCCCAATTCATCCAGCAAGACCAGGCTTTGCGGATTGGCGTGCTGAAGGATGTCTATAATCCGGCTGAGGTGCGATGAAAAGGTACTCAGGCTTTGCTCGATGCTCTGCTCGTCGCCAATATCGGCAAAGACCTGGCTGAAGATGGTGATCTCCGAGCGGTCATCCGCCGGAATATGCAGCCCGGCCTGGGCCATCAGCGTCAGCAGCCCCACCGTCTTGAGGGCAACTGTCTTGCCGCCCGTGTTCGGGCCGGTGATGACGACCATCGAAAAGTCATCGCCCAGCCGGAAATCAATGGGTACGACTCTCCCGGTCAAGAGCGGATGACGCGCCGCCATCAGCGTCAGCCGCCCCTGGTCGTTGAGGCGCGGCGGATTGCTCTCGGTGATCTGGCTGTAGCGCGCTTTTGCCAGATGCAGATCGATCTCTGCCAGCAGTTCTACATCCAGATTGAGCGCCAGCGCCTCGCGGCCAACATCTCCTGAAATCTCGGTCAGAATGCGCTCGATCTCCTGGCGCTCCGCCAGATGCAGTTCGCGCAGGCGATTATTCATCTCCACCACGACCAGCGGCTCGATAAAGATGGTCGCGCCGCTGGCCGATTGATCGTGAACGATGCCGCGTACCTGGGCGCGCGCCTCGGCGCGCACCGGCAGGACATAGCGATCCGAGCGCAGGGTGATGATCGGCTCCTGCAACGAGACGCGGTACTGGTTGAGCAGCGATTGCAGCTTCTCTTGCAAGCGCTGCTGCGCGCCGCGAATCTCGACGCGCAGCCGTCTGAGCGTCGGGCTGGCAGAATCCAGTACCTCACCCTCCTCGCTGATGCTCTCTTCGATGCGCTCTGCCAGCTTTGGGCGCTGCGGCAGATCGGCCCCCAGCGCCTTGAGCAAGGGAAAGTCTTCATCGAGCCGCCCCAGCAGGCGCGCCACGTAGATCGCGCTGCGCACCGTACTCAGCACGTCCAACAGGTCGGAAGGCGAGAGCATCGCGCCGCGCTCGGCGCGCGCCACCAGCGGGCGAATGTCGCGCGCACCGCGTATGCCCGCGTCGGGCCGCGCCTCCAGCAGCCGACGCGCCTCGGTGGTATGGGCCTGGCGGCGCTCCACCTCGCGCAGATCGGTGGCAGGCTCAAGCGCCAGCGCCAGGTCTTTGCTGGCCGAAAATGCCGCTTCGTGCGCCAGGCGCTCAAGGATTTTCGGGTACTCCAGCGTGTGTAAACTTTTTTCGTGCATATACAAACAGGTAAGCGTAGACTTCAAAAGACCTTCTCAGAGCCTACGCAGATGCGCCTTTCACGCAATGTACGTTAACCATTTAACCATCGCTCCTCATCGCCAAGAGGGTTAGGGAGTCGCTCCGCCAGTATCTCAGCAACAGCACCTGCATCTGAGAAAGGAACGCTAGTTTCAATCACCCAGGTAAGAAACTCTTCTGGCCCACCGTTGAGATAGGGCGGGGGAGAAAGTGGCATAAACACGGTAGGAAGCCGCTCTTCCACCGAGATATTATTCAAGACAAATCCGAGTTCCTGGATGATGTGCCAGACAATTCGTGACTGCAAATCAAGGCAGAGCTTTACCCACCAATACGGCTCTTCAGGAGCGCTGGTCGAGATGACAGTCAGACCAGGAATCTGCTGGAGCAAGCCTCGCAACTGCGCCAGTCCCTCTGTTAGAACCTCCAGATGGAAGTTTCTAGCTGGGGCAACGGCATCCTCAAGCAACAAAATAACACGCTCTTCAACGGGCTGCCCTAGCCGCTGCGCTTCCTGGGAGAGCCTTTGAGCCAATTCATCTGGCAAATCGATTACCACCTGTGTCATAGCTGCTTTCCTCCCAACACAGAGGCCTTCTCGCCGATGATAATAAACGCTTCCCAGGCGCGATTCCCCACGCGCTCTTCCAGGCGGCGCAAGCCCGCCGCTTCTAATGGGATACGCGGGCCAGTGGATGTGGCCGTTCTCTCGTCCTGCTGGCTGTCGGCGTCGGCGCTCTGGCTCTGGCGTCTGATGCGCTCGGCCCGACGCAGCGCCGGACGAGGGCTGCCGCCATAGACCAGCGCGTGCAGCAAGATCAGCAGGAAATTGAGCGGGCCAATGGGCAGCAGATTCGCGCCGACCACGACAATCAGCCGACCGCCAGGGCGCAGTACACGAGCGATCTCGCGCAGCGCCGCCGGATCGGCAATATACTCGGTGGGAAACGTGCTGACGACGCTATCAAACGTCGCGTCGCCAAAAGGGAGTTCCTGAACATCGCCCTGGATGACATCAACTTGATCGGCCAGTCCCTCGCGGGCGAGCTTTGCGCGCGTGGCCGCCACCATCTGCGGCGAGCGATCAATCGCCTGGCAGCGATAGCCGTCCCGCGCCATGTCCACCAGGAGATCGCCAATGCCACAGCCAACCTCCAGCACATCATGCCCGCGCAAGCGCGGCAAGACGAGCCGCTGCCAGACACGCCATTGCCCGGCAAACGGGATCGTGCTGGCGAACCAGTACAGGAGCCGATTTTTATAGAGGAGTTCAAACAGGCCGCGACGCAGCCGCGCTTGCGCACTCATCAGTTTTCCTCCAATGCGGGGGAGCTTCATGGGCAGAACATGAACAGGATACAAGCAATCCAATACACTACTGAAGTAGCCAGCAGGGGACGATCAGGTGATCGCTGGATGTGAGGCGCGGAAGACAGCGGAGGCGCGGGCGCGCGAGCGACCAACGGGAGCGAGAATGCGGGAACTGGGTTCCCGCAAGCGCCCGCCGCCGCAGGCACAGGCGCGGCAATCAATCAGAATGCCGACGAAGCAAGTAAGCCGACACAACGGCGAGAAGGAAGAGGAGCGCGGCACGAGCGGGGCAAGGGGTGAGACGATTTCCCCGAAGCGGCGGACCGCCTCACCACTTTACCGAACGCGCGCGTTAGCGTGTCAACGCGGCCTCTTCCTGGTGGGTGAGCAGTTCATCCACGATGCCATACTCAACCGCCTGTTCAGCCGACATGTAAAAGTTCCGGTCAGAGTCCGTCTTGATGCGGTCAATGGTCTGGCCGGTATGCTTCGCCAGAATCTCATAGATGCTGTTGCGCAGCCGCAGAATCTCCTTGGCCGTGATCTCAATATCGGCTGCCTGGCCTTCCGCGCCGCCCAGCGGCTGGTGGATCAGGACGGTTGAGTTGGGCAGGCAATAACGCTTGCCCTTGGCGCCCGCAGCCAGCAGCACAGCGCCCATACTCATCGCCATCCCCACGCAGAATGTCGAGACATCCGGCCTGAGATACTGCATCGTATCGTAAATCGCCAATCCAGCGTAGATGCTGCCACCCGGGCTATTGATATAGACGCTGATGTCCTTGGTGGCATCTTCGCTCTGCAAGAAGAGTAACTGAGCGACCACCACGTTCGCCACGTGATCATCAATCGGCGTGCCGACGAAGATGATGCGCTCTTTCAGCAGACGCGAATATATATCGTAACCACGTTCGCCCCTGGGGGTCTGCTCAATCACATGCGGAATAATAAGGTCCGAGGGCATCGCCGATTTGTCGGCGCGCCCCTGAGCGGTGCGGTCAAATGGGTTAAAGATTGACGCCATGGGTCAACTCCTTTGTGGCAGGCCGGTCCCCAGTAAAGAAAATACGGACGCGGCCAGAGCAAGCAACACTAGCTATGTCATGACCGAAGCAAATACACGAAAAAGGGAACGCGCATGACCCAGGAGGTTCCATGCCCCTTCCCACGAGAAGTTTCTCCGGCATTACAGAGACTGTAATGATATTATCGCCCCAAACCCAGGCTGTTGTCAAATGCAAACTTGGAGTGCTAGCAACCTAGCGCGGCGCAAACACTTGCAGGATGTCAGGATTTGTCTGGCCCACGTTCGGCAGCAGGCTATAGTAGAGGATATGCCCCACCTCAACAACCGGCCCGCGCAGCAGCGAAGCGGTCCAGGCGGCTTGAATCTGATCAAAAAGCGGATAGCTGGCCGTGGCGCTGTTGACGTGGGCAGTCGTCACCAGGAAGCCAAAGGTCAGCACCAGGAACATCGCGGCCAGCACCCCTACTACTGCGCCCAGGACTGTGCCACCCACCAGATCAGCCTGCCCCCAGGCGTGAGGAAGCCGGAGCGATCCCCACAACATACGCGCTACCACCAGCATGACGACTGGCACCATGATGATGAGGGCCAGAAAGACCAGGAGTTGGATGACATGCAGATTGAGCGCGGTGGCTGCTGCGAGCGAGTGAGCTATCGGCTCGTAGGCAAAGCGCCCCAGCAGCGCGCCGAGATAGACGCCGAGAATCGCCACGCCCTGGTTCAGCAGCCCCTTCCAGAAGCCGAAGGCGACGCCCCCGATGATAAGCAGAAGAATCAGAATATCAAGCAGCATAGCGGTCTTCACCTACCCTTTCGCTCAGCACTTTTACCGCGTCCAGTATACTGATTGCTGCTTATGGATGCAAGGGTGAGCGCCTGGTTAGTTCCACCACCTATCGGGGGGTGCCACTTGTAGCGCCGCCCCCCTGCGGGAAGGGCTTCGCCAGAGCCGCTTGACCCCCCCTTTGGGGAGCGGCCCTTGCGGGAACTGGGCCTGCGGCCTGGGCTGCTTGCCTCGGCTGTTGCCCCGTCCTCTCGCTCCCGGTGGTCGCTCGCGCGTCCCTCCTGGCGGCTCAACGCTGGCCTGCTGGTAGGTTGGCCCGCAGGGCAAACGCTCGCCCTGGCGCAGCGGTGGCCGCCTGGAAGGCGGCGCTACAAGTACCATGCCTCGCTTGCTAACACCTCATGTTTGCTAGAACCCCTGGTTCACGCGAGGGGTCTTCGCAGGCGAGCGACAGCAACCAGATCGCTGAGCAGGCCAAAGGCCGTCTGGCGCGGGCCGCTCTCATCTTCGATGATGGTCACGTCGTTCATCGTATCGGTTTGCAGCGTCAGGATACTCTTCGTGCCACGAATCTGGGCAAAGAGGTGATTGGCGGGCAGCGTCTCCAGGCGCACTGCGCAGCGCGCATCGGTGCCCACATGCCGCCCTTCGGCAATCTGGCGCAGCACGTGGCCCGCTGGCAGCGCGGCGGCCAGGCGGCGCATAGCCTCGGCCCCCACCTCCAGCCGCTCCACCTGGGCGGGCGTCACGCCGGTATCCATCAACACCGTGGCAAGCACCGACGCTTTGGCGGAGGCGTCCCAGCCATCCAGATCGAAGGACGGGTCTGCTTCGGCAATGCCGATGCGCTGCGCTTCAGCGATACCTTCTTCCAGAGAGCGGCCCTCCTCCATTGCGGTCAAGACCACATTGGTGGTGGAATTGACGATGCCGCGAAAGCCAGCGATGCGGCTGGCGGGCAGGCAGAACTCCGTCAGATTGAGTATGGGCGTGCCATCCATGACCGTTGACTCAAAGCGCAGCGCCAGATCGCGCTCACGGGCCAGATCGCGCAGCGAGCGATAGGCATTAGCAATCGGCCCCTTATTGGCCGTGATGACGTGGCGGCCACTCTCCAGCGCAGCCTGGATATAGCTGGTGGCGGGCTGGCCGTTCAGCGGGGAAAGCGTGGAGATTTCAATGACTACATCCGCCGGGCAGGCGCGAATAAACGTCAGCGTATCAAGCACGTGCAGCGCCGCGCCTGGCGGCATGCCTTCTGCTGGCAGGCCAGATTCGCTGAGGTCCAGCGCGTCGCCGTCCGTCGCAATAAAACCACCCCGGCTGCGCGTGGCAACGCCGGTAATAGCGCAGGTCAGGTCATAGCGGCTGGCTAACTCGCCAGCCTTCTCCTTCAGCAGACCGGCAAAGGCGCGGCCCACGTTGCCAAAGCCGATCACGGCCAATCGCATGCGCATAGCAGCTTTCCCTCTCTTGTTTCTATTTCTATCTCAAGTGGATTGTACATCTGATGACATATTTAGTATGCTCTCTTTGCAAAGGGCGACCTATGACGATTCGTGACGAGTTATCGAGTACGCTGAGGAGAGGATCATGGCGAAGCGTCGCTACCTGATACCATTCCTTCTTGTTGTGGTCTTTCTCGCCGGACCCTCTTCGAGTGTATTCTCATTCTCCCCGCCTCCTGCGGATCGCCTGGAAGTGGCGCGGTTCATTGTCCCTGCTTCTAACCCTAACTATCTGCCGCCTGGCGGCTGGACGGTGGGCGATCCGGCGACAGCGCAGCAGATAGAACACGCTGTCGTCGCTTTGCCACCTTCGCCCGATGGCGTTCGGTTTTGTCCTCTTGATCGTGGAGTACGCTATCGTCTAACGTTCTTTGCTCAAGGTATCACCCTCTTTCAAGCGGTGGCCGATGCAGGCAATTGTTTTGCACTCCATCTCGACAATTCGGAGACGCGACAAACGGATGAGGCTTTCTGGCTCCTGCTGAGCAGGGCGCTGGGCTTACCACTAGAGGGCGGCATTTTTCTCGACGGGCCTGCTCCATTACCCTCCCCGTAAGATGCGCTCGAAAACGATCAGCGCAGCCAACAAGATCGGGTACCCGTCCGCTCATTGGCTGCGCTGCTGGCGAGCCGCCTCGAAAAGCAGCAGGCTGGCGGCAATTGCCGCGTTGAGCGATTCAACGCCGTTCCACATGGGGATGCTGACGCTGCCTGTCGCCAGGCGGCGCGCCTCCGCCGAGGGGCCGCGCGCCTCGTTGCCGATAATCAGAGCGGTGCGCCGGGTGAGATCAACATCGTAATACGGGCGCTGGGCGTTGGCCTCGGCCAGCAAGACCTGCGCCGTTTTGGGCGCGCCAGCAAGCCGCTGAGCGATCTGTTCCCAACGTTGTTGGGACGCGATGGGCAGGTGGAAATGCGCGCCGCTGGCCGCGCGCACGACCTTGGGGTTATAGGGATCGACACAGCGGCGCGTCAGCAAGACTTCATCCACATCAGCCGCCAGCGCCGAGCGCAGAATCGTCCCCAGGTTGCCAGGGTCGGCCAGTTCATCCAATACCAGCAGCAGCGGGCGAAAGCGCCCGCGCCGCCGCGCCCGCAAGCGTTCGGGCGCAACATCCGCCAGAGCAACCGCGCCGACCACGCCCTGCGGCGTCTGCGTATCGCTGGCATGGGCCAGGGCGCGCGCGTTCGCCTCCAACGTCTCCGTCTGGCCGGTATCACCCATCTGTGTGAGGGCATCGAGCAGGATACGGCCCTCGTCGGCGCGGCCAAGGGCGGCTGGCTCATAAAGCAGGAGAAAGGGGACAACCCCGGCCTCCAGCGCCGCGCCCACGACATGCGGCCCTTCCACAAGAAAAGCGCCTGCCTCGGCTCGCCCTTTGGGGGTGTGTAACGAGCGAAGCAGCGCAACTTTTGGGTTGGAGGGGCTGGTAATCATCGCAGCGGGCCACAGGGCAGCGGCGGCGCCTGCTAGGCCCTGGACTCCAGCGCAGCCGAAGCGCGCGAGACGATCTCAGCAAACACCGCCTCATCGCGCACCGCCATATCCGCCAGCACCTTGCGATCAATCTCGATATTGGCGGCGTGCAAGCCCTGGATCAGCTTGCTGTAGCTGACGTTGTGCAGCCGGGCAGCCGCATTGATACGGGTAATCCACAGGCGGCGCATATCGCGCTTGCGATTGCGGCGGTCACGGAAAGCATAGGCCAGGGACTTCATCATGGACTCGTTTGCCGGGCGGAAGAGCAAACGTTTCGCGCCACGGTGGCCTTCGGTCAGTGCAAGCACCTTCTTGTGCTTTTTATGGGCGGGAACGCCCCGTTTCACTCTGGGCATGGGTTGCCTCGCTTTTCCTCATAAATATCTTGTCAGGGGCAGCGCCTACCCATAGGGAAGGAGGCGACGCACATTGCCCACATCACCAGCCGCCACGCGCGTCTGGCGCTTCAGACCACGCACAATCTCGCCGCGCTTCTTGCGGCGATACTTCGTGCGAGCCGCATGCTCGCGGAGCGCCAGGCCAGAGCCGGTAAACTTAATGCGCTTGGCGGTACCTTTATGCGTTTTCAGCTTGTATTTCTTCACAACATCTCTCCCAGCGGGGCGTCGTGCGCTATTGCGGCCAATCTATTCTATCATCTGCTTTCATCTGCCCCGCGCGCCAAAAGAGTATACCATAGAGCCTATGCCCGGCGCAATAGGAACCCGACAGCGCAGCCTGCCAAGGTTCTAGCAAAAATGAGGTGTTGGCAAGCGAGGCACGGTACTTGTAGCGCCGCCTGGAAGGCGGCCACCGCTGCGCCAGGGCGAGCGTTGGCCCTGCGGGCCAGCACACCAGCAGGCCAGCGTTGAGCCGCCAGGAGGGACGCGCGAGCGACCAACGGGAGCGAGAATGGCCGCGCCCAGCGCGGTCAAGCGGCTCTGGCGAAGCCCTTCCCGAAGGGGGGCGGCGCTACAAGTGGCAACCCCCGATAGGTGGTGGAACTACAGAAACAGGGGCTTTTGACGATTCCTCTCTCGGATGTTATACTAGCCGCGATATATACGACCAGCCATCCAGATGAGATGCAACGAGCGTTTTTGATCCAGAACCTCTCACACTGGCGCCCGACAGAAGGGGAACAGGCATGAGCCTTTCAGAACAGGCGGCAGAAGGGGACGTGCGGGAGACGAGCAGAAGCAGCGAAAACGGCGGCTCCCATCCAGTTCATCCCAGCGGCAGCGGCCATACGATGGCCGATGACCTGGCCGATGCTCTCAATCGCATCGTCACCAACACAGCAGACCTGCTGAATGTGCGTAACTGCTCGCTGGCGCTGATGGAACCAACCAGCAGCACCCTGGTGACGATTGCCACGGCACAGCCAACCCCCAGGGGGCAGCGACGCGCGCGCTTTCGACTGAATGAGGGGGTGGCTGGCTGGGTTGCCGCGAATCTCACTCCGGTGATCATCGGTGATGTCTCGGTTGACGCGCGCTTTAAGGAGCTTGGCCCCTATACTATTAGCTCTATGATGTGCGCGCCCCTCATGTCGGGCCAGCAATTGCTTGGGACCATCACCGTTTCCAGCCCTGATTTGGGCGCCTTCAACGAGCGGAAGCTCAAAGTCCTCCAGATGTTCGCCGATCAGGCCGTTTTTGCCATCTCGAAAGTGCGCCAGATGGCCGAAGCACTTCAGCAGACCGGGCAACTGGCCGCGCTGCTGGATGTCTCACGAGCCATGACCAGCACACTGGACGCGCGCCAGATTTTCCGCGCTATCGTAGCTGGCATTCGCCGCCTGGTGCGCTGTGATGATGCTATGATCTTTGGGTATGACGAGAGCGAGCAGGAACTGCTCGTTGTCGCTGGCATGGGGCTGCGCAGCGCGCGGCTCTCGGACGTGCGTATCCGCTTGAGCGATACCCAATCCATCGCCGCCTGGGTCGCGCAGAAGCGCCGTCCACTGCTCCACGCGCCGGGCGAGCATAATGGGATGGGCCAGGTGACAGAGGCGTTTCTCGCCGGAGACGATCTGGCGCTGCTCTCCGTACCGCTGATGTCGAAAGAGCGCCTGCGGGGCGTGGTCACGCTGGCGCGCCCTTATCCCTTTGATTCGAGCGATCTGCGGGCCATGCTCAACCTGAGCAACATCGTCGCCACCGCGCTCGAAAACGCCGGACTCTATCAGGCGGTGAAAGCGGAACAAGAGCGTCTGGCCGCCATCTTTGCCAGCAGTTCAGACGGCATCGCGCTGATTGACCAAAACCAGCGCATCGTCGAGGCCAACCAGGCGTTTTATGCCATCCAACGCCACGCCAGGAGCGATAATCTGCTCTGCCGCGAGGTGCTGCATTGCAGCCGTTCGGGCGGGCATGAACTCTGCCGAGAAGGCTGTATGGTGCTGAACGCCCTGCAATATCACCGGGTTGTGCCGATTGCCGAGATCGAGTTTACGCCCCCAGGCAACACGCGCCCGGCCAGAGGGCAACCGGCCCAGATGCAAAAGCGCCAGGTTGCCCTGAGCATTACCCCGGTGCTGGCGGATCGTGGCTATCAGGCGCTGGTTATTGCGCGCGACACCACGCCCTTGCGCGAAATGGACCGTATGAAGGCCAACTTTATCTCGATGGTCACACACGAACTGCGCACGCCCTTGAACGCCATCAACGGCTACCTTGACCTGGCGTTAGAGGGGGTGGCTGGTGAGTTAAACGAGCGGCTGCATGAATTTGTGCGGCGGGCCAGGTCGAGCAGCGAACACCTGACTTCACTGGTAGATGACTTGCTGTTGATTTCACGGGCCGACGCCGGGCAATTCCGGTTGAATCGGGGACAGGCCAATCTGAGCGCCATCGTCAAGGGAGCCATCGAAGAAGTCGAACTCCTGGCAGCCGACGCAAACGTGAACCTGGTGGTGCAGATCACGCCAGAACTGCCGACATTCTCTGGTGACGAAGGGCGGCTCAAGCAGGTGGCGCGCAATCTGTTGACCAATGCCATCAAATTTACGCCAGAGGGTGGACAGGTCACGATCAGCGGTGAGGTGCGTGGCAATCAGATCGAGATGGTGGTGAGCGATACCGGGCGAGGTATCTCACCGGAACAGCTACCGCGCATCTTCGAACGCTTTTATCAGGTGGCGCGCGGCCAGGGTTCACGTGGCGGCCAGGGGTTGGGGTTGGCGATTGTCAAGACCATCGTCGAGCGGCATCAAGGCAGCATCAGTGTGGAAAGCTGCCCCGGTGAAGGCGCTGCCTTTACGGTGAGTATCCCGCTCAATCCCCCCAAACCGTCGGGGCCAGGCTGGAGAATGGAAACACCAGGCGCAGGAAGCCGTATTCCCTCGCGCCCCAGGGACAGCTAACCGGAACCCGCCAGGCGGGGAGGCGCAAGCATCTTGACTGATTGCCCTGTTAATGCTATGCTTGTGGTAGAAGCCTCAGCATTTTTCTCGTAGCGTGTTCTTCCTTTAGGCGCCCACAAGGGAGTGCAGGCGCGTAGCGCGATCCATCTGCTGGCGACACCCTTTCCACCCAAACAAGCAGGCCGTCGCGCGTTGAAACGTCCCTCGACCCGTTGAGGGCGCTGAAAAGTCGAAACGTCCTCCACTGATTCAGGCATATTCTATGCAGTAGCATTCCGGTGAGGGGATTCTCCAGGGTTCCTTGAGCACCTCTCGGAAGAGACGCCAGGCCACCTGATGACCGATCCCCAAACAACCGGCATGGCACAGTACTTGCTAAGTGCGTTTCGTAGTCTACGGCGAAGCAGCGACGAATGAGGTAAGCCTTCCTCCCTCCTATGACTGGACACGCAACGATCTGGTCATTTGCCTGGCGAGGGCCACACACCTGGAGAGGTGTGCTGTATTCCGACACCGGATGCAGGAATCAGCGTCTGTGAACACATCTGAAAGGCAGGACTTGGTTATGGGTATGCTGCGTGTGATGTCCCGACGCGGTGATGATCGAGTGACATGGGATCTCCAAAAAGCAGAAGTAAGTGATCCTGAGGCCCTTGCCGCTATCCGCGAGGCTGAGCGCATCTTTACCGATGAGCGCGCGCGCGGAGCAACGGCTTTTAAGGTCGAGGCTGGCAAGCCCGTCGAACGGATCGAGCAGTTTGACCAGACTGCCGAGCAAATTGTGATGGTTCCGCGTGTTGTAGGAGGCTGATCTTCATGTGGGAGTCGCTCAGCCTGCTTTTAGGCATCTGGCTCCTGTTCCTGCTGATCGCCATCTACTATCTTTCGCAATCTTCTGATGGCAGTAGAGGGGGGCGCTGGCGCGACTCGGTCAGCGAACATCTGTCGGCGGAAAGCCGCGCCAAGTCGCTGCTGCGCGAGATGTTGACCGAATCCCAATACCAGCAATTCCTCAAGTTTGGCTATCTGGAGATCACCAGCCCTTCTATCGAACATCGCGTCTATCGCATTCCTGGCGCTGGTGGGCTGGTGAAAGTGTATGAGCGCGGTTGCGCCATTATGGAGTTATGCCTCCAGCCAACCGAATCACTTCCCGATGCGGATGTGGTTGTCATGCACAAGTTGATGATTGAAGCAAACGAGCAGGAGTACTTACAGAAGGCCAACCATTTCGCGCCGGGGATCATTTCCCTGCGCTGCCAGCACCTGTAATATCGCCCCCAAAGGGCGTTTCAGGGCGTTTCGCGGATACGATGAGGAACGGCAGAGGCGCTGCCTTAGGGGCAAGGCAGCGCCTCTGCCGTCGCATCTCCAGGCTTCCGACCAGCGCGTAGGACTATTAGGCTACCCCATACTTGCTGTCTTGCCTTCTCGGAAGAAGCCAGCGCGTCTTTCCGGGCGCAGTGAGACCGCCTGTCAGCAGCCGATCCCTGGCAGCGAGCCGCGCAGAAGCAGGGCGGCGGCGCCATTTGTCACGTATACCGACGAAAAAGTACTTTTCTGCTTCCCCAGGTTCTGCTATAATGAGCGTAACCCCACGGGCAAACGGCTAAGCGGAGGGCAGCGCGGATGGACCAACTCTCAAATCTGGTCATTTCAGACAAAGAGTTGCTGGCGATTTCTGGGATGCTGGCAAAGCTCATGCAGGATACCAGCGCCAGTTATGTGATGCTGCTCGATAAAAGCGGGCAGGTGATCGCCACACAAGGCCAGGGCAACCTGCAACGCGATTCGACAGCATTGGGCGCATTGCTGGCAGGCGCGTTCTCTTCTTCGCGCCATGTCGCGGAACTGCTAGGAGAGAGCGATTTCAAGGCCATTTTCCAGCAAGGCGTTCACGAGAGCATTTACACCAGCTTGATCGCCGACCAGTGGCTGCTGGTGACAGTCTTTGATAAGCTGACGCATATCGGGCTGGTGAAAGTGCTGGCAAAGAAAGCCAGCGATGAGTTGCTGCGGGTGCTGGAGCGCGTGCGCACCGACAGCAGCCGCGTGCGTGAGAAAGTGGTCAACGTCCAGTTCCGTTCATCGGTCGAAGATACTATTGATCTGCTCTTCCGCGAATAACGCCGGAAGCGCCTCTTCTGTCGCCTGCTCTTGATGGCTGCCCACCGCAGCGCGACCCGAAGCTGGCGCCCGGAGTGGTGTTCAGGCGTTTTTCTCAGCCAGCACAGTGATACCAGAGCCGTTCTGCTCTCCCGGTTGGCGCCAGGGGAATACGTTGCACTAGGAGCGAGAGTGTATGGCGCTCATAAATGTCGCCGCCCGTGAAATCCACTGCAAGATTGTCTATTATGGAATTGGATATTGTGGGAAAACCACGAACTTGCAATATGTCCATCGCCAGATCCCCGGCAATAGTAAGGGGGAGTTGATCTCTATCGCCACCGAGACAGAGCGCACGCTGTTCTTTGACTTTTTGCCGCTGGACCTGGGCGCGGTGCATGGCTTTCGCACGCGCTTCCATCTCTATACGGTGCCGGGCCAGGTGCTGTATGAACGCACGCGCGTGGCCGTCTTAAATGGGGCGGATGGGATCGTTTTTGTGGTAGACTCCCAGCGTGACCGGCTGGAAGAGAACTTCCAGAGCATCATCGAGCTTGAAACCAATATGCGCTATCTAGGCAAAGACCTGGGCAATTTTCCGTTTGTGATTCAATGGAACAAGCGCGATATGTCGGGGGCTTTGCCGGTAACAACCCTGGATCGCTATCTGAATCGGCGGCGCGTACCTGCTTTTGAGGCCGTCGCGGTGGAAGGGACTGGCGTGTTTCCAACCCTGCGAACCATCAGTAAAAGCGTCATGTCGCACCTCTAGTTTTTTCAATGCCCTGTTTCAATACCCTCAGCAGGTCGTCATGAAGTGTCGAGCGCGTCACGCCAGCCCTGGGATCGTCTACCAGCGAATGCCGAAAAGTCAATTTTTGCACTCATGTGCACGAAGGTGTGGGGCCTGCAAGGCCAGGCGTGGAACCACGCAAGGGAGCTGCGGCATTGGAAGGGCTGCTTCAGGATTTTCATCTCACCGAACTCATTCAGCTTTTTGAGCTAAGCCAGAAAACCGGCGCGCTTGAACTGATGCCCATTGGCTATCAGTCGCAATCCGCAGCCACTCATCCAGCCCCGCCCACCGGGCGCATCTACTTTGTGGACGGGAAGGTGGCGGGCGCTCAGCTTAGCACGCTTCAGGGAGAGGATGCCCTCTTCAGCCTCTTTCTCTGGCAGGCCGGCTCCTTCCAATTCGCCGATGGCCTGCGTTCCCCCGTCAGGACAATTAACCAGACCAATGAAAGCCTGCTGATGGAGGGCGTGCGCCGCATTGACGAATGGAGCAGCATTCTCGCGCATATCCCCACGCTCCAGATAATCCTGTTCTGTCCGCCGTATCCGCCGCCACAGGCCCAGCAGGTCCACCTCAGCGATCTGCAATGGCGCTTTTTACAAGCTGTGAACGGGCGCGAAACCCTGGCCGCCGTCGCCCGGCGGTGTGGGCTGTCGCTGTTCCAGGCAAGGATCATTGGCGCCAAGCTGCTGGGGGTAGGGTTTGTGCAGCGCCGCCCGCCAACAGAAGCCGAGCGGTATTTTGAGGAACTGACGCAGGCGATGAGCAAAGACCTGGGAGAACTGGCCGAACCATTAGTCGAGGCCATCTTCACTCAAGCGGGGATGCCACCTTCGCTGCTGGCCTTACTTCACGCCGTTCCCCCGGCATTCTCGGCCCGAATCCTGCCGGAACTGGAGACAGCAGCGGCGCGCTATATCGGACGCCATCGAGCGCAGCGCCTGGCGCAGCGCCTGGCGCCCATCGGGCGAACGGCGTAACCAGGAGCGCGCGTCGTCAGTTGGCAAGAAGCCCCAGGCGCAAAGAAGGGCCAGAAAAAAATGTTGGCCGAGTTTCTATCTGGCGTTCTGCTGGCTCAGCAGAAGTAGCAAAGCCAGTGAGAAAGGAGGGCTGCGAGCATGCGTGTATTGCTCAGCGTAGCCAATAAAGAAGGCGTAGTCAGCTTTGCCCAGGCGCTCCATGCCCTGGGGGCTGAATTGATCTCCACCGGCGGCACCGCAGCGGAATTAGCCGCAGCCAATCTTCCCGTCAAGCAGGTCTCCGATCTGACCGGATTCCCAGAGATTCTAGGCGGGCGTGTCAAAACGCTTCATCCAGGCATTCACGGCGGCATCCTTGCCAAACGTGACGACCCCCAACAGATGGAGCAGCTTACTGAGCATGGCATCGTCCCTATCGATCTGGTCGTCTGCAACCTCTATCCCTTTGCGCAAACCGTGTCTCAGCCAGGCGTCAGCCTGGAGCAAGCCTTAGAACAGATAGATATTGGAGGGGTGACACTGCTCCGCGCAGCCGCCAAAAATTTCCCGCATGTCGTCGTGGTGGTACGCCCGGCGGATTATGAGCCGGTGCTGCGCGAGTTGCAGGAACACGACGCGGTGCATCTGGAGACGCGCCGACGGCTGGCGGCCTATGCCTTTCAGCACACTGCATCCTATGACACGCTGATTGCTACGTATCTGCGGCAGCTTGATAGCGGCCTCTTTCCAGAGGAACTCACCATCGCTATGGAGAAGCTCCAGCCACTGCGCTATGGCGAGAACCCCCACCAGGAAGGCGCGTTTTATCGCTGGAAAAAGGCCGGGCCTGTGGCGGCCAACGGCGAGATCAAGCCTACCGAGGGGCGCAAATCGGGCAGCCTGTCCCCCGGCACACCTCAGCAGATGCCTACCGTCGCAGACGCAGCCATCTTGCAGGGCAAAGAAATCTCGTTCAACAATATCCTCGATCTGGACGCCGCGCTGAATACTGTCGCCAGCTTTACGGCGCCAACCGCCGTTATTATTAAGCACACCAACCCCTGCGGGTTGGCCTGCGACAAAGAGCATCTGGTAGAAGCCTATAAGCGCGCCCATCAGGGCGATCCTATTTCAGCATATGGTGGCATTATCGGTTTTAACCGCGTCGTTGATGCGGCGACAGCCAACGAGCTTGCCCCCATCTTTTATGAGGCGATTATCGCGCCAGAATATGAGCCAGAGGCGCTGGAGATCCTGCGGAAGAAGAAGAATCTCCGGCTCCTTTCGACCAACAGATTCATCGGCCCGCCAGCAGTGAAAAGCGCCTTCGCGCCCTGGCAACTGGATGTACGTCGTGTAAGTGGCGGATTTCTCATCCAAACACCCGATTTAATTACCGAACAGGAGCTGCGCTGCCAGGTGGTGACAGAGCGCGAGCCAAATCTGGAGGAAGTAACAGATTTGCTTTTTGCCTGGAAAGCGGTCAAACATGTGAAATCCAACGCCATTGTGCTGGCAAAAAAGCTCATGGTCATTGGGGTGGGCGCGGGGCAAACGAACCGCGTCTACAGCGTGCAGATCGCTGTTGAAAAAGCTGGAGATCGGGCGCGCGGCAGCGTGCTGGCCTCCGACGCCTATTTCCCGTTCCCCGATGGCGTCGAGGCGGCGGCCAAAGCAGGGGTGACGGCCATCATCCAGCCGGGCGGCTCCATCCGCGACGACGAGGCGATTCGCATGGCAAACCGCTATGCCATCGCCATGCTCGTGACCGGCCAGCGGCACTTCCGCCATTAAGGACTTGTAGGAGAAAGGGGAGAGCATGGCCTACGAAACAGAATTAACGCCGACAAGCATCGCGGCGGCGGCGCAGCGGCTGAGAGGTCGCGTGCTGCATACGCCGCTGGAGCTTTCAGAGGCGCTTTCGGAAGCGAGTGGGGCCAGCGCCTATCTAAAGCACGAAAACCTTCAGCGCACCGGCAGCTTTAAGCTTCGCGGCGCGCTGAACCGGCTGTTTACGCTTGGCGAGCGCGAGCGCGCCGCAGGTGTTGTCGCCGCTTCGGCTGGCAACCACGCCCTGGGCCTCGCCGAAGCGGCGCGCCTGCTGGGCGTGCGCGCCACGCTGATCGTGCCGAAAAGCGGGTCGCCCGCCAAGATTGCCGCGCTGCGCCGCTATCCGCCAGAGAACGTCGAACTGCTGGTGGAAGGCGCTGATTACGACGAAGCAGAGGCGCTGGCGATTGGTCTGGCGCGCCAGACCAATCGCCGCTTTGTCTCGGCATATAATGATCCGCAGATTATAGCCGGGCAGGGCAGCATTGGCGTAGAGATTTTGGAAGACCTGCCCGGCGTGGAGGTCGTGCTTGTGCCTGCCGGTGGGGGCGGCATCATGATCGGCATCGGACTCTGGGCCAAAACCATCAACCCCAAGATTCAGGTGGTTGGTGTACAGTCAACGGCTTCGCCACAGATGCGCGCGGCTTTTGACGCGGGGCGTCTGGTCACAGTGCCGGTATTGGATTCACTCGCTGATGGCCTGTCGGGCAACATCGAACCGGGATCGCCCATGTATGAACTGGCCCGCCAGTATGTAGATGAGATCGTGCTGGTCGAGGAGCGCGAAATTGCTCAGGCGATGGCCTGGTATATCGAGCAGCATCACCTGATTGTGGAAGGCTCAGGAGCCGTCGTCCTGGCTGCGCTGCTCAATCAGCGTATCGCCGACATCGGAGGCAAGACGGTTGCGGCTGTGCTGACTGGTCGCAACGTCTCCAGTGAACGCTTGAAGGCGCTGCTCTAGGGCTGTTCTAGAAGAACGCTGCATCTGGAAATTGCTGAGCAGAGATAGGAGTCATCACAGCCAGCCTGGAATGAGCGAGGCAATCTATGGGGCAGCAAACTGCTCAACACCCAGCGCCGGGTGCGCCCGCGCCACCTCCGCCGCGCCCCACGGCAGGGGGTCTTACATGCGCTGCGCTCGGCGCGCATGTCATCCCGCAGCCCTCCCTACCACCCCCGCCGGCCCCTCCTTTGGAGGAGCGCGCCAATAAATGGGCAATCTTTGCGCTCGCGGCAATGGGCGCCTTCATGACCACGCTCGATAGCTCTATCGTTAACATCAGCCTGCCCTCTATCTCGCGCGCCTTTGGGGTATCGCTCAATGGCGCTGTTGAGTGGGTGATTATCGGTTATCTGGTGGTGATCGCGGCGGCGCTGCTTACTGCCGGACGGCTGGCCGATATGATCGGACGCAAGCCGATCTTTATCATGGGTATCGCTATTTTCACGCTTGGCTCGGTTATTTGCGGCGCGGCCCCTTCGTTGGGCATCCTCATCGCTGCTCGTGGATTTCAGGGCCTGGGCGGCGCGCTGCTCTTCTCGGTCAACCTTGCCATGCTGACCCATGCCTTCCCGGCCAATGAGCGCGGGCGGGCGCTCGGCCTCAATGCCGTCGTGGTTGCCCTGGGGATCAGCGTCGGCCCCACGCTGGGTGGCATCATCACGGAGTATCTGACCTGGCGCTGGATATTCTACATCAACGTCCCCATTGGCATCATCGTCTGCGGCGCCGCGTTATTCGTTCTCAAGGAGCCGCTCCATCGTGGGCAGGGACGGTTTGACCCGGCGGGCGCCATCCTGCTGGCAATTGGCATGGCTGCGCTTATCCTGGGACTCTCGTTCGGCCAGGAATGGGGCTGGACTTCGCTGCGCTTCATTGCCTCAGTGCTGATTGGCGCATTAGCCCTGGCAGCCGCTATCCTGGTCGAACGGCGCATCAAAACCCCCATTCTGGACCTCAACCTGCTGAAGAATCGTGTCTTCGTCTCGGCCAACATCAGCTTTATACTGTCCATGCTCGCCCTTTTTGCTGTAGGCTTTCTCCTGCCCTTCTATTTCGAGGAACTCAAGGGGTACAGTGCCCTGGAGGCAGGGCTGCTGCTGACGCCTTTCTCGTTAACCCTCGGCGTCGTCGCCCCGATCAGCGGCGCGCTCGCAGACCGCATCGGTTCCCGCTGGCTGGCGCCTATCGGGCTGGCAATTGCCTGCATCGGGCTGGGCCTGCTCAGCCAGCTTGACGCTCAGAGTTCGGTCTGGGATATTATCTGGCGGCTGAGTGTCACTGGCGTTGGTCAGGGCATCTTTCAAGCGCCGAATACCAGGGCGATCATGGGGGCTGCGCCGCCCAACGAACAGGGCACAGCATCGGGCATTCTGTCAACCGGGCGCGTGATCGGGCAGAGCCTGAGCGTGGCGCTGGCGGGCGCGATATTTGTCAGCCTTGGCGGCGCAGCGGCAGGAACCATCCTGGCGACTCAGCAGCAAACGCTCTCGCCCGCCAGTGTGAGCGCACTGCAAGCGACCTTCGTAAGCAGTTTTCGCGCTGCTATGCTGGCCTGCGCGGGCCTGGCAATCCTTGGCGTCTTCACTGCCCTGATGCGCGGCAATGAAATGCCCGGCAGGAAGGAGCAGGAAAAGCCCTGATCTTGTTCCCTAGCTACGTTGACACCCCCTAACCAGCGCGCTAGAATGAGTGTAGTTTCGGCAACAACGGCGTTCGCCGCGCGCTCCAGGCTTTTCCCCAGTGTTCTTTGCAAGCCACGCGGCAGGCAGCGCCTGTGGTATAGCTCGTGCAAGCAAGGCGCGCAGCTTAAGCGCCCGTTCGCATCTCCTCATCACAGAGTCGAGCGTCTGGTACAAAGGAGAGCAACTGATGAACTTTTCTCCCGCCGGTGGCCTGGCCGGGACGATTATCTTTGCGATCATCATGGTGACAGCCTTCGTCATTTTCGGGCTGGAGACGCGCCGCCTGATCGCGCTGATGCTGCTGGGCCGCCCGGAAAACCGCTTTGACCACCTGGGCCAGCGCGTCGGCCACTTCGTCTCGATGGTGCTGGGCCAGCGCGGAGTCCTGCGCGATCCCATCCCTGGCCTGGCCCACTTCTTCACCTTCTGGGGCTTTATCATCATCTCGCTGGGGACGCTCAACCTCTGGTTTGGCGCATTTAACGGGGCCGTTCCGCTGCTCGGCGGCAATCCCGTTTTCAACGCTTTCGTGGATGTCTTCACGCTGCTGGTCTTCATCGCTATCATCGTCTTTTCGATCCGGCGCTTCATCGTCCGCCCCAGGCAGCTTGAAAGCAATCTGCATAGCTGGAAAGACGGCGCGATCATCCTGGGGCTGATTACGCTGATTCTGGTTTCCGTCGCGCTCTATGATGTCTTTCTCTATCGCGCCACCGACCCGCACGAATGGTCGCTCTTTGGCGCGTGGTTCAGCGGCGCTACCGCCGGGCTGAGCGTTGGCGCGGCGCAGGCATGGGCGCATGTCTTCTATTGGGCACATGTGCTGACCGTCTTCTTCTTCCTCTGCTATCTGCCGGTTTCCAAGCACCTGCACCTGATGGCGACGCCGTTCAACGTCTTCTTCAAGAACTATGGGCCGAAGGCCATGCTGCCGATCATCCCCAACCTGGAAGAGCGCGAAGACTACGGCGTCAAGTCCTTCGAGCAGTTCACCTGGAAGCAACTGCTGGATGGCTACGCCTGCACCGAATGCGGGCGCTGCAACAGTGTCTGCCCGGCGCTGGCAACCGACAAGCCGCTCTGGCCCAAAGAGATCATTACCGGCGTGCGCGAGGTGATGATGCACTCGGACAAAACGCCGCTGATTCCGGCCAGCGTGCCGGTCCTGGGCAAGCTGAAGCTGGGGGCGATGCGAGAGGTGGGCGAGACGACGGAAACGCAGGGGCCAATGGTCGGCGGCGTCATCAAGGAAGAGTCGCTGTGGGCCTGCACCAACTGCGGCGCGTGCGTGGAAGTCTGCCCGGTCAACATCGAACATGTCGTCAAGATTGACGATATGCGCCGCTATCTGGTGATGGAAGAGAGCAGCTTACCCAGCGAAGTGACCTCGCTCTTTAACAATCTGGAGCGCAACCAGAACCCCTGGGAGATGCGCAACGACACGCGCGGCGAATGGGCGGCGTCGCTGGGCGTCCCCACGCTGGCCGAAGACCCCGATGTTGATGTCCTTTACTGGGTCGGCTGCATGGCTTCCTTCGATGACCGCAACAAAAAGGTGGCGACGGCGCTGGCAAAGGTGCTGAAGGCTGCGAACGTCAAGTTTGGCATTCTGGCGCAGGAAGAGAACTGCACCGGCGATCCGGCGCGGCGCATCGGCAACGAATATCTCTGGCAGATGCTCGCCCAGCAGAACGTCGAGACGCTGAACAGCTACGGCTTCAATACACGCCTGGCGAGATTCGACGCCGAGAAGGCACAGAGCAACGGCAATGGATCATCCAGCAATGGCGCTGACGCTGCTGGCGTCAGCGGCGGCCAGCCGAAGTTCCGCACGATCATTACCGCCTGCCCGCACTGCTTCAACACGATCAAGAACGAGTATCCGCAGCTTGGCGGCGCCTTCGAGGTCGTGCATCACTCCGTCTTCATCGAGCGCCTGATTGAATCGGGCCAGTTGAAGCTGCCGGTGGGCTTCGATACGCGCAAGCTGACCTATCACGACCCCTGCTTCCTGGGACGCTGGAACGATGTCTATGACGAGCCGCGCAGGGTACTGAACGTTATCAACGCGACGGGCGTCGAGGAGATGCGCCGCAACCGCAACAAGAGCTTCTGCTGCGGCGGCGGCGGCGGGCGCGTCTGGATGGAAGAGAAGATCGGCAAGCGCATCAATCAGACCCGCGTACAGGAGGCGCTGGAGACCGGCGCGGATACGCTGGCCGCCGCCTGCCCCTTCTGCATCACGATGTTTGAGGACGGCATCAAAGGCGTGGAGGCCGAGGAGCGCTTCAAGGTCATGGATATGGCCGAGATTCTGGCCGAGGCGCTGGAGAAAGCGCCCACAACGACAGCAGCCTCATAATAAAGGCAGGCGCGGGCGGCGGTAATGCCTCCTCACTCCCCCAGCCTGATCTCCGAGCCGAGCTTTTCGAGCCAGCGGTTCACGCTGGCGCGCTGCGACCTGGGAACCTCATCAACCATGAAGAAGAAGAGCTTATCTATGCCCGTCTCATCAGCCTCTTTGGCCGCTGCGACGAGTGCGCGGGCGGTCTCGTAGGCATCGGCGTCGGCGCCGCTCAACTGCGCAAGCCCAGAGGAGCGGAGGAGTTCTGAAACCTTTTTCTTATTCCACATGAAGAAGGGCGTCCCATCTTTCAGCGGCGTTGATCGGCAAAACCCCTCAGAGAGCGCCCGCTCTGTCGGCTGCTTATCCGGCCCCTTCAGGCCCAATTCTGCCAGCTTCTTGCCAATCGCAATGGCGCTCATACCAAAGTGTTTGCCCAGGTTAGTCTGATTCACCCATGTATTCGCAAAGCTGCTGCGCTTTCCCATGTTCGTTGCTTCTCCAGGGCCATTTATCGCCGCGCGCGGCTGATGATGAACTGATGGCTCATGGGGCGCGGCGTCGTGTACCTGGCGCCGTAGCGATTGGTGGCCCAGCTTTCCAGACGCTCAATCGAGGCAGCAAAGACCTCATCAGGCACGAGCCAGGTCCGCGACCAGATACGCTGCGCGATATACCCAAACGTATCGCGTGGGCTTTCCCGCGTTTCCCAGATCACGGTGCGCAAGACCTCAACGGAGAGGCCACGCTCGCGCAGATAATCAGTGACCAGCACGCGACGCTCAGCGCCAAGAATGCCAACTTCGCTGCCCAGTTCACGCACGATCTCGACCCAGTGCTCTTGCAGTTCTTCCCCTCCAGGCGCGAGCCGTTCATCCCAGCAATGCAGAAACACACCACCAGGGCGCAAAACGCGCAGCGCCTCCTCAACCGCCTGTCGCCAGGCGCTGACCAGATGGAAGACATGCACCGCAACCACCACATCAAACGAGCCAGCGGGAAACGGCAGCGCGGTCATATCGGCCACAGCAAGCTGAAGCTGAATAGGCGCCACTGCCGAGCTAGCGGCTGCCTGCTGAAGTTCCGCTACCTTGGCGCGCAGCCGATCAAGCATCGGCTCCGAAATATCAACGCCGGTATAGTCATAGCCCTGGCGCGCGATGGGCAGGGCGATGCGCCCGGTGCCGACACCCACCTCCAGAAAGCGTGTTTCTGGCTGGGCGTTGGCCGCCTTGATGATCGCCGCGCCGATCTGCTCTTCTACATCAGGCGGATAGCCGCGCGTGGCGTCATACAGCGGCGCGGCGCGGTCAAAGGCCAGCGATTGGTTTTCAGGCGAAGGCGCGGGTGAAGAATTAGACGATGCCATTGATGTGACTCCTGAGCGATTATTCCTCCAGGTAAGGACGAAGAGCGCAGAGCTGAGCGCGCGAGACAAAGACCCTGGAGAGCACATTGCTTCTGCTGTGAGTATAGCACGCCGGAGGCCAGCGCCGACGCCAGCCACAGCGTCTGGTATGCTATACTCTGCTTGCGAGAAGCGCCAACGGCTTGTGTTCTCCTGGGCATGATGGCTACACGAAAGAGGGGACGCCTATGTCTTCACCACGTCGCAAACGAACCGAAGAACGCTACCTGGCGCTGGCCCTGATCGGCGCGGGTATTGGCGCGGGCGTCTGGTTCCTGGGCCGCTGGCGCGAACGCGAACGGCTCTGGCGCTGGGCGCGTGCAGCCAGCCGAGGGCTGACGCTGCAAGCATTGCCCCTGCCGCGTCACGAGTCAGAACCTGACCATCACAACGGACACCAACACATCTGAATCATGGAGTAAAAAATGAGCGCATATCCCATCGTTCCCACCTACGCCACGCATGGCATGGTCGCTACCCCACACTATCTCGCCACACAGGCGGGCGTGCGCATGCTGCTGAAAGGCGGCAACGCCGTTGATGCCGCTGTCGCCGCTAATCTGGCTCTGGCTGTCGTCTATCACCGCTGGTGTTCGGTGGGTGGCGACCTCTTTGCGCTCTATTGGGACGCTCACGCCCAGGAACTGCGGGCGCTCAACGCCAGCGGGCGCGCCCCCCAGGCCATGACGCCTGCTGCCTTTGCCGCGCGCGGCCTGAACGCTGTGCCGCGCTACGGGCTGCGATCCGTCACTGTGCCAGGCGCGGTTGATGGCTGGCACGAACTGATCTCCCGTCACGGCAAACTGGACTGGTCCGAAGTTTTCCAGCCCGCCATCGAATACGCCGAAGAGGGCTTTCCGATCAGCGCCAAATTTACGCAAGCCATCGAATCAAACCACGCCCTGCTCGATCAATTCCCGACAACGGACGCTATCTTCAGGCCCGGCGGGGGCATCCCCCAGGCGGGCGAACGCTTTCGCCAGCTCAATCTGGCGCGCTCGCTGCGGGGCATTGCTGAGGGCGGGCGCGATGTCTTCTATACCGGCGAGGTAGGCCGGGCCATCGCCGCTTTCTGCCAGAGCAACGATGGTTTCCTGGCTGAGACAGACCTGGCCGCGCATCGCTCCAACTGGGTCGCGCCGATCAGCGCCGACTATCGCGGCTACCGTATTTATGAGTTTCCGCCGAACAGCCAGGGGCTTGCCGCGCTGGAGATGCTTAACATTCTGGATGGCTTCGACCTGGCCGCGCTGGGACACCAGACGCCGGAATATCTGCACCTGCTGGTCGAAGCCAAAAAGCTCGCCTTTGCCGACCGTGACCGCTACATCAGCGATCCCGACTTTGTGGATATTCCGCTGGACCGCCTGCTTTCTCAGGACTACGCGGCGCGCCAGCGAGCGCGCATTAACACAGCACAGGCAGCAATTCAGGCGCAGCCAGGGGCCGGGCTAGAGGGCGACACGATTTATCTATGCGCCGTTGATGGCGAGGGCAATGCCGTCTCGCTCATCCAGAGCCTCTTCTTTGGCTTCGGCTCCGGCGTGGTCGCGGGCGACACCGGCATTCTTTTGCAGAATCGTGGCTCCTATTTCTCGCTCGATCCCACGCACGCCAATTATCTCCAGCCAGGCAAACGCACCATGCACACGCTGACGCCCGCGATGGCCTTCAAGAACGATCAGCCGGTCATCGTCTTTGGCACGATGGGCGGCGACGCGCAGCCGCAGATTCACGTACAGATGCTTTCCAACATGCTCGATTTCGGCATGAACCCGCAGGCGGCCATCAGCGCGCCGCGCTGGCGCAGCGGCTTCTATACCGGCGAAGAAGGCGGCGGCGCTGAAACGATGGCTGTTGAAGATCGCGTCGCGCCGGAGACGCTGGCCGCGCTGGCGGCCAAAGGCCATCGCATCGCGGTAGAAGAAAGCTGGTCCTCGTCAATGGGCCACGCACAGGCCATTGTCATTGATCGGGAGCATGGCACGCTGGCGGGCGGAGCCGACCCACGCGCCGATGGCCTGGCTCTCGGCTGGTAGTAGAACGAGGAAGCAGCACTATGCAACCAACAGAGCGTCTGGTGGCGCTTGTCACCGGCGGCTCGCGCGGCATTGGCGCAGCTACCGCCGCTGCGCTGGCCGCGCGCGGGTATGATGTCGTTATCACGTATCGCAACAAAGCGGCGCGCGCCAGCAAAGTGGCGGCTGAGATCATCCAGCGCGGCACACAGGCCATCGCGGTGCGCGGCGACATCACCCAACAGCAGGACATAGACCAGCTTTTTGCCGCAATACAAGCGTGGCGTGGCCGCCTGGACCTGCTGGTCCTCAACGCTTCGGGCGGGCTGGAGCGCGATCTGCTGGCCGCCGACCCGAACTACCCTATGCGCATCAACCGCGACGCGCAACTGGCGCTTTTAGAGGGCGCGCTGCCGCTGATGCCTCGATCCAGCGTCGTCGTTTTTGTGACCAGCCACTGGGCGCACCGCTACGGTCAGATAGAGCAACTCCCCAACTACGCCCCTATCGCTGAAACGAAATATGCGGGCGAGCAGGCGCTGCGCGCGCAGCAGGAACGGCTCGCACAGCGCGGCATCCGCCTGATCGTCGTCACTGGCGATCTGATCGAAGGCACGATCACCCCTAAACTGCTGGAGCGCAAAGCGCCAGGGCTTGCCGACCAGCGACGCGGGCAGATCGGCGCGCTCCCCACTGCAAGCGACATGGGCGAAGCGATTGCCGCTGCTGCAACCGACCCCACGTTGCCCAGCGGCCATACCGTTATCGTGGGAGGAACGCTCGAATCCACTCCTGACTGAAAAGCCGCCTCGCTCTTGACACCCCCCATAGGGGGGTGCTATACTCTTCTACAGATACCCTCACCGGGGGGGTATGGGTTTACAGGTTTACAAGAGCAGCCAGGGCAGGGAGGGAGCAGAGTTATGATGGATGAGCGGCGCGCGGATGCGCTGAAACGCCTCTCTTATATTGAGGGGCATCTAGGCGGCATTCGCAAGATGATTGAAGACGACAAGTATTGCGTTGATATTTTGCGCCAGACGTATGCGGTACGCAAAGCGATTGAAAAGCTGGAGGCGTTGATTCTGGAGGGCCACCTGCATACCTGTGTGCCAGATGGCATCAAGGGCGACCGCGAAGAACAGGTTATTGAGGAACTGGTGCAGCTCTATAACCTGGCAGGAAATCGGTAAAGCAGCTATGAGCAGTACCCAGCATATGACACAAACGAACACTGACAAAGCCGCGCCTGGCTACAGACAAGCAGGCGAGCAAGATGCTCAGACGGCAGAGGTCACGCTGCTGCTGGAGGGCATGACCTGCGCCTCCTGCGCGGCGCGCATCGAGCGCAATCTGAAAAAAGCGCCAGGGGTCGAGATGGCAGCCGTCAATCTGGCAACCGAACGCGGCGTCGTCACCTATCACCCGCAGCAGGTGGATGTTGCCGGGCTGATCGGCGCGGTGGAGAGAGCGGGCTATGGCGCGCGCGAATTGCCGCCGGAGTCAGTACCCGGAGAGAACAGGGAGAGCGATGCCGATACGCTCCAGCGTCGCCAAGACCTGCGCCACAAGCGGAGCATCTTGATCCTGGGCGTCGCGCTGACGCTGCCCTTGATGGTCATGATGATCTTTTTCATGCAGCCTGTCACTATGGGCGGCCTGACCACGCTGATGCCGCTGTATGCCTGGGAACCCTATGTGCTGCTGCTCGTGTCGCTGGTGGTCTGGAGCGTGGTCGGCTGGACCTTCCACCGCAGCGCCATCAACGCCCTGCGGCATGGCGCAGTGAACATGGATGTGCTGGTCTCGATGGGTTCAACCGTCGCCATCGCCGCCAGCACTGCCGCGACCTTTGTACCCTCGCTGCAAGGCAATATGTACTATGACATACCAGCCATGATCGTCACGCTGATCTTTCTTGGCAAGTATTTGGAAACGCGCGCCAAAGGCCGCGCCAGCGAAGCGATCAAGAAGCTGCTGGGGCTTCAGCCGCATACGGCCCACGCGCTGCGCGGCGGCCAGATCATTGATCTGCCCATCGAGCGCGTGGCTGTCGGAGATACGTTGGAGGTACGCCCCGGCGAGCGCGTGCCGTTGGATGGGCGCGTCCTGGAAGGCGTGTCAGCGATTGATGAGTCGCTGCTGACAGGAGAAAGCCTGCCGGTTGATAAGCAGGCTGGCGACGCGCTGATGGGCGCGACGGTGAATACCACCGGCTTGCTGCGCATGCGCGTCGAGAAGATCGGCGGCGATACCATGCTGGCTCAGATTGTCCGGTTGGTGGAGCAGGCCCAGGGCAGCAAAGCCCCGATTCAGCGCCTGGCCGATCAGGTTTCCAGCATCTTTGTTCCGGCGGTCCTGGTGATCGCCGCGCTCAGCTTCATCGGCTGGTATCTGGCAACGCTCTGGTGGGGTACGCCCGCCAACGCGCTGACCATCGCCTTGATCGTTGGCGTCGCTGTGCTGGTCGTGGCCTGTCCTTGCGCTATGGGGCTGGCAACGCCGGTGGCCCTGATGGTCGGCTCCGGGCGCGGCGCGGAACTGGGCATTCTCATCAAAAATGGCGAAAGCCTGCAACGGGTCAGCCAGATCAATACGATCCTGCTGGACAAGACCGGCACGATCACCAGAGGCAGGCCCGAAGTGACCGACATCGTGGCGGTTAAAGAGCAGGCTATCCTGCGCCTGGCCGCGCTGGCCGAGCAGGGTTCCGAGCATCCGCTGGGCCAGGCCATCGTCCAGGCGGCCCGCGAGCGCAACCTGGACATGAGCGCGCCCGTCACGGATACGCGGGCCATCCCAGGCAAGGGCTTGCAGGCCACCGTCGCGGGAGAACGTGTCTTGATTGGGACGGCGGCGCTGCTGCGCGAGCAGGGAATTGCTATCAATGCCCTGGAGGCGCAAATCGCCGAACTGGAGGCGCAGGGCAAGACGGTAATGCTGGTGGCATGCGAAGGCGCAGCCATCGGCGCTATCGCCGTTGCCGATACGATCAAGCCGACCTCGGCGCGAGCCATTGAGCAGTTGAAGCGCCTGGGGCTGGAAGTCTGGATGCTTACAGGCGATAACCGCCGCACCGCCGAAGCGATGGCGCGCCAGGTGGGTATCGAGCCAGAGCGGGTGCTGGCGCAGGTACTGCCCGCCGACAAGGCGCGGCAGGTGGAGATGCTGCAAAAGAGCGGCAGGGTGGTAGCGATGGTTGGCGACGGCATCAACGACGCCCCGGCGCTGACCCAGGCCGACGCGGGTATCGCCCTGGGCACGGGGACCGACATCGCTATCGAAGCCGCCGACATCGCGCTGGTCAAAGGCAACCTGGAACAGGTGGCAACCGCTATCTTGCTCAGCAAGCGAATGATGCGCATCATCAAGCAGAATCTCGCCTGGGCGTTTGGTTACAACATCGTGTTGATACCGCTGGCGATCCTTTCGCCTCTGCTGGCAATTCTGACGATCTATGCGCCCGTCCTGGCGGCAGGGGCGATGGCGTTCAGTTCTATAACCGTTGTCTTGAACGCGCTGCGGCTGCGGCGCTTTAGCAGATAGATGCTGCCTGATGGCGCCGGGCGAGCCGCGTCCGATTATCATCAGGCACAATAGCATCAGGTACAATAACATAAGGAGCAAAACGATGGCAGAGCTTCATCTGAAAGCCCTCGATATTTCCTGCGAACATTGCCAGCGCGCCATCGAGGGCGACATCGGCAAACTTCCAGGCGTAAGTCTGGTCAGGGTGGACATTCCTCAGCAGGCGGTACTGATCCATTACGACCCACAGGCCATTACCCGTGACCAGATTGTGACCGAGATGGACGAGATCGGCTATCCCGTCGCGCAGTAGAGAGAACAAAGTGAAAGGCAAAGGGTGTCGTGAGAACCGACATTCTTTGCCTTTCGTGTTTTATTCCCAAGCCTGGTTGCATCTTGCGCCCAGGCTGAATGCCCTTTCTGATCCCATCGCTATCTGGATGCGGGGACTCCCTCCTCCAAGGGAGGGTAGTGGATTGCCACCTCCAGCGAGAACCCCTCACCCAACGCCTCCACATAGCGTCGAAGCGTGGTCAGCGTATAGGCGTCGTAGCCTTGCTTCTCAATGCGAGCGACCTGGGCCTGGGAAACACCCAACCGCCGCGCAACCTCTGCCTGCGTCAATCCCGATGCTTGACGCGCTTCTACAAGCTGCAACCAGAGTTCTTTCCTGGCTGCCTCTTGCTCATAGATCGCCCGGCGCTCTGGATCAGCCATTATCTGCGCCCTATCCTCTTCATACAGCCTTCGGCCATCTGCCTGTGTATAGTTCTGGGTCATCGATTCTTTTCACCCCCTTCACGTTCTATAAAGTGCTTCAAACGCTGCTGGGCAATTTCCAACTCGCGGCGCGGCAGTTTTTCTGCCTTCTTGGTAAATCCATGCAAGAGGACAATCCGCTTCAACATAATATTCTACAGTCCACTCATCTTCCCTCATAATACGTATTTTCGTATATCAGCCAGGTCTTGTCAAGGCGAGCTGTAGCTCCGCTTGTTCGCTATTCTCCTCTTCCTATGGCTGCACTGAGGGCATCGCTGCCGTGAAGATTTCCTGGCTGCCGGTGCGCGTGTCATTCCAGAAGACGTGGGCAAAGTGATTATCAACGGCCAGCCCCTGATAATCGCCAAAGAAGGTGACATGCGAGCCGTCGTCGGGAACCGGGGCATCAAGGGAAGGGTCCGAGGAGGCGTCGGTCACACGCGCATTAGGACCGAACGTCTGGCCGTTGTCGGTGGATTGCGCCAGATAAACATTGATCAGCACATTGTTGGGGTCGTCGCGGCGGTCAAAAAACATCACGCTCACCACGCCGTTGGGCGCAACCGCTAGCTGTGGCTGGAATTGATCTTTGCCGTCGCCAACCGGATCGTCATTCACGCGCACCGGCGCGCCCCACGTCTGGCCGCCGTCGGTTGAGCGCACCAGCACAATATCGGCGTCGCCATTGCGCTCATCGGACCAGGCAATGTACAGCGTGCCATTTGTCTGGTCCGCTGCAAAAGCCGGAAGCGAAAAATTGCGGAAGCAGCTATTGCGGAAGTGGAAAGGCAGGTCATAGACCTCGGCGGCATCAACCGGGTTGCGCCAGGTCTGGCCGCCATCCTGCGATTGCACCACCAGCATATGGGTATGGGCCGCCTGGCCGGGGCGCAGCGCCGAACACTGCGCCGGTTGGGTCTGGCTGTTCAGGCTAGCGGGGCCTGGCTGCTGGACGCTCCCTTGATCCTGGCCCTGGCCGTTGTCATGGTCATTTTCAGAAAGAATAGGGTCCAGATAGGCATAGACGACGGAGATCGTGCCATCGGGGCTAATTACCGGCGTTGCGCCCAGCGCCGAATCGCAGAGGCGCGCGCCGCTGTTTCCGGCTGGCTCGCCAAACCGGCAGCGCGGCGAGATGCCAGTGATCTCTCTTCCCGCCGAGAAGGTCCGCCCGCCATCAGTCGAGCGCGAAAAGTAGATGGGCGCGCTATCTGAGGTCGTTGCATCCAGATTCCAGACGACGTAGAGAGAGCCAGCATAGGGGCCGGTCGTGTTGTCAACGCCAATCCAGGGTTTATCGCTGAAGGTTCTGCCTGTCGGGTCAGCATGTACCAGCACCGGGGGCAGGAACGTGCGCCCGCCATCAGTTGAGCGCGAAACGGTGATGCCGCTGAACCTCGTATTGCCAGTCTCGCCATCCACCAGCACCGCGCCATACACATCGTTGTGGCGGCCAAAGGCAAAGCTAATATCAGACGTAAGAATATAGCGATCATAGCCGGGAAACACACCGCCATCCGTCCACGTGCAGCCCCCATCCATCGAGGTGTAATAGCCGATCTTGAACTCATAGTGGGCGGGGTCAGTGAAGAACTTGGAGCCGCCAACCAGATTCAGCGGGTTCAGCGGATTTTCGGCAATTTCTGGCTCGCTATGCGCCAGGAAAGCATCCTGGCTGACGCGAATATTGCTCACCTGCTCTGGCGGTGGCGAGGGGAGCCGCACACACGGGCCGCCACCGGCAAGGTACCAGGGACTCTGCGGTCTGGTCGCTGTTGGGGAAGATTGGGCGCTTCCCGGCGCGGGAAAGAGCGACTGGCGATAGGGCAGAAGGGCCAGGGCCAGCGCGCCGAGTAAATTGAGCAGCGCCAGCAGGATCACGCCTGTCCAGAGCAGGCGGCGCGGCTTCCGGGGGACGCGAGGTGTTCGTTGGGTCATGGGATTAGTCTGCTCCTGATCGGCGGAAGGTATACCAGGCCGAGCCAGTACCCGGCGCATCGTCGCCCCAATCAACCTGCTCACAGGCAAAGAGACCGTTAAAAGCCGCTTTGATTTCATCAGGCGTTGCCCCCACCACACGCCCCGCCACTTTGCGCGGCACAAAGGCATAGAGCAAAAAGAGCGCGCCCGGCCTGCTCAGGGCAGCCACTCCCTGCGCATAGGCCGCGCGCCCCAGGGGCGTCAGGCTGTGGAAACAGCCAAGATCAAAGAGCAGATCAAATGGCCCACCGAGCGGCAGATCACCCAGGCGGGTCACATCGCCGCGATAAAACTTCACCATCACCCCGGAGCGCGCTGCCTTTTCGCTGGCGCGCTCCAGCGCGCGGGCTGTGAAATCAACGGCGCTGACATCCCAGCCATGCTGCGCCAGATAAATACTGTTCGTGCCTGTGCCGCAGCCCAGATCAAGCGCCTTCCCTGGAGGCAGCGCCCTATCGCCTTCAATCACCGCCAGCAGCTCCGGTGGGCTGACACCGGTATCCCAGGGAGTGCGCCCGCGTCGGTAAGCGAACCAGTAAAAGAAGCGAGACAGATTTATCAGAGTCATCACCTCAATCCTTCTACCAGATAGGGGGTGCAAACCATACGCCTTGCCGCTCCGGCGCTTCGATCAGACCATCGCCGAAGTCATCGCGCTACAGATACGATGAAGAATATCCTTACCATCCTGGAAGCTGTTATTTTCTGCGGTATAGACCGAAACGATATAGGTTTCTCCACTCAGCATCACAATGCCAGAAGAGTTCACCGCCCAGAGGCCCGTTTCTGGTCCATTTGGCCCTGGTCCTCGCAGCCAGCCATTTTTCATGGCAACCGTAGCGCCCTTCGGCGCGGTATCGCCCACACCAAATCGCTGATCTGACTCAATATGCTCCATCAGATTAAATGCCAGATCACGATCCTGCTGGGTCAGTATCTTGCCTTCTTGCAGCAGCGTCAGGATGTGCGTCATCACCAGCGGTGAGATGGTGCTGTAGCCCCAGGCTTCGGGATTCGGCTCCAGGCCGGTAACGCCAATCTCCTGGAGATACCGCGAGACTCCTGCGGCTCCACCAATCTTCTTGAAGTAGAGTGTCGAGGCCGAGTCGTTATCGGAGTTCTCAATCATGGTGGTCAACAGCTGCATCTCCTGAGAGTTTGGTTCGCGGCCTTCACTCTCGGTCATATTCAGGAAGGTGAGCATAATAGTGACCTTCATGGAACTGCCCGTGATAAAACGTCCATCCATATTGTAGGTGTAATAGCGCAGGCGTGTTATATCATACACCACCGCAGCCACCGTTTTGTCCAGGCTGGCAAGATACTGGGCGAGATCAGACGAGAGGACATCAAACGATGCCCAGCCCGGTACATTGCCCGGCGAGGTAAAGGTCAGCGCCGTCGCTGGCGCCCAGCCATTACCGGAGGTCTTGGGCGCTTTCCACTGCACCTGATACCAGAGCGCCCCCTTGACCCAGGAAGCGTCGCCAACGAGCGTAAGCGGGAACTGCTGGCCGATGTGGACCGTTGCCTGGCCTGTTCCCGCCGCGCTCAGCAGCGTCGTATCGCCCAGCGCCCAGATCGGCATATTCTTGTTGAGCGCCACGGCAGGCGGCCCCAGGGTTCGCAGATAGGCCAGGCCAGCATCGAGATGAGCAAAGGCGCCCTGGCTCGAAGCCCCCTGAACACCATGATCCAGCAGTATCACGTTGCGCCAGAAGACCTGCGCCACCAGATGATGCGTGCTGCCGTTCTGCTTCGCGGTAAAGTTCAGCGCCTCCGTGAGAGGAGCGCCGAAGTCCTTCTGCCAGCCGTTGGGCGACACATCGGGGAGGGAGAGATAGCTCCAGATGGCCGCAGGAACGATATGCCCCACAATCTTCCCATTGCGCGTTCCGCCCGCAATGAAGACATCTCCCTGCCTGCCACTTTTCTGAGGCGCGGTGGTAGAAGTGGCCCCCTCTGGCCCTGGTACCATCAGCGCGGGATCGGTGGCGCTGCGCAGGCCAACATAGGTGAGCGTGCTGTTCTCACCGCCGATCCCCACTTTGCTTCCGACGGTCAGCAGCGCCTGGATCAGAGGCAGGCGCACGACGCCAGTAGCGGAATCGGCCAGCCCACTGCTGATAAGGCTATTTATCGCTTCATCGGCGCTGCCTTGGTCTGCCTGGCCCTTCGCTGGCAGCAGCAGCGCCCCGGACGCAAAGAACTGTATCCAGCCCTGGTGGATAGGGAAAGCGGGCGTCAGAGGCGCTCCCAGGTCATGCGCAGCCGTCTTACCGTTATAGTATTTCTGAAACAGTGGATCAACGCCAGACTGGGCAACGGGCGCCGGGGCCTCGAACGCTGGCGCAGTCGTTTGCGTATCCCCAACCCAGCGAGAAGCCCCATTCGTTGTGAGCGTTTCCGCCGTTGAGTGGTGGGAGCGCGACATCTGGCTAATCAAAAAATAGCTGAACAAGAGCGAGCCGGATAAGAAGACCGCGACGAGGACAGCAACCAGTATTCGACGCAGTACCTGAGATTGCCACAGAGCCTTTTTCGGCTCATGTTCCCCCGGCGCCTCTCTGTAGTACATGTTATACCTCCTCATCTTTCTATTAAACGGATGAGCGAGCCACACAGAGACATCCATCTACAGGATGGCAAACGCAGAAGGCGCACATCAGAGAGGGCAGGCCAGCGTGGCCTGCCCTCTTCTGTCATGGCGTATCAGGCGCGCTGATCGACGAGCGTATAGGCAACATTAGTCGGGCCGCTGTAGTGAGCCAGAGGGCGAATCAATCGGTTATTGGCGTACTGTTCCAGTACGTGAGCGGTCCAGCCTGCGATGCGGCTGCACGCGAAGATCGGCGTAAAGAGGTCGAGGGGGATGCCAATCTGGTAATAGGTGGTGGCGGAATAGAAATCAACGTTCGCGTTCAGACCCTTGTGTTCTTTGATATATAACTCCACCTTGCACGACATGTCGAACCATTTCGTATCGCCCGCGCGCTCGCCCAGGTCATGGGAGATCTGGCGCAGGTGGGTCGCGCGGGGGTCTTCGGTCTTGTAGACGCGATGCCCGAAGCCCATGATCTTTTCTTTCTTTGCCAGCGCCTGCTCCAGATAACGTTCCACGTTGTCAACGCTGCCCATGCGCAGCAGCATGCGCATCACCTGCTCGTTGGCGCCGCCATGCAACGGGCCGCTGAGTGCGCCAAGGGCCGAAGTAATCGCCGAGTACATATCGGCCAGGGTAGCTGCTGTGACCCGCGCGGCAAAAGTCGAGGCGTTGAACTCGTGGTCGGCGTGCAAAATCAGCGCCAGGTCCATGACATGGGCATTGTATGCCTCAGGCTCCTGGCCGGTCAGCATATAGAGAAAATTGGCCGCCTGGCTCAAATCAGCGCGCGGCGCGACGACATTCTGACCATTACGAATGCGTTCGGCGCTGGCAACAATCGTTGGCAACTGCGCGGTCAGGCGGGCAGCCTTACGGATATTGGCCTCCTGAGATTCATCCCCCGCGTCAGGATCATACAGCCCCAGCGTAGATACCACCGTTCGCAGCACATCCATCGGTTTCGCGGTGCTGGGGAAAGCGCGCATCAAAGCCAGAACTTCTTCGGGAAGCTCCCGGCTGGTATGCAGGCTCCTGGTCAATTGGTCAAGTTGGGACTTATTGGGGAGTGTTCCATGCCAGAGGAGATAAGTGGTTTCTTCAAACGTTGAATACTTTGCCAGGTCGTGAATATCAATGCCAAAATAGGAAAGTTTGCCTTCCTTCCCATTCAATTCGCAGATGGAGGAAGATGCAGCAACGACCTCTTCCAAACCCCCTTTGAGCGGTTGATCTGCTCCCGCAAGACTGCTTTTGGAGGGGGTAATGGCGCCAGAACTTCCAGACATAGCAAAGCCTCCGTGGTTCAGATCGGCGGCGCAGGCAGAAAGCGCCGCTCCAGTGGTACTTCAGCAGTGAAGCAAACGCAATATGACAGTTCCACAAGTCGTATGCGATTCTGTCAAGTATTATACTGTCAAGTACCCAATTCCGTCAACGGGAAGGGCTTGTAGCTTGTAATGGAGGAGGGCCAATCCTCTTGACTTTTTGATTGCAATCTGTTATAGGAATTATAACAAATAGTAAAAAGAACCGGGCAGAACTCTTATGGACCTGCATCAAAAACTGAAACATCTGCGCGCCGTCGAAGGCAGCATGCGCGGGCTGGGCCGCCCTATGACCCAGGCTGAAGTCTCGCAAGAGATGCTGCGGGAATTGGGCGAAACGCTCAGCCAGGCGTATCTCTCTCAGATCGAGGGCGGCAAGCGCCCGCATCTTTCGGCCCGAAGCCGCGCCTTGCTGGCGCGTTTCTTTAAGGTACATCCGGGCTATCTGGTGAGCGATCCACCTGGCTATGAGGAGCATCTGTTCACAGAGATCGAAGACCCCCAGGCGCGTCTGTCAACCTGGCTGGCCGCCAGCGCGGAGGAATGGCGCTCTGACCATCTGATTCAGCGTGTTTTTGAGAAGCTGGCGGAGCATCCAGACCCCCGGCGCATATTTGAGGTGCTGAATGAATTGCTGGACCGGGCGCCGGAGGAGCCTGGCAGCCTCTTGGGGAACCCGGTAGGCTAGTGCTATGAAGCATGTTTCGGCACGTTCTGTCTGAGCAAAAGAGGTGATCTTTACCATGATTGCCACCGATCCGCTCTCCCTGGTCTTTATCGGCTGTTTTGTCGTTTCCGGCACGTTTCTCATCATCTCTTCAGTGTTGGGGGCCGGACACGAAGACTTCCATATGGGGCATTTCGGCCACCTGGGACATGTCGGCCACGTCGGCCACGCGGCAGGGGCCAGCCACGCCAGCGGTGTCATGCACCACGCGCTGCCACACGGCCACGCAGCAGGGCATACTGCGCACACAGGCGCCCAGACAAACGCCACCAGCGGAGAGGGAGCGCCCTCCGGCCCTCCGATCTGGGCGCTGCTGGCAGGCTTCCTCAATCTGTACGCCTTGTTGACCTTTCTCTTCTGGTTTGGGCTGATTGGCTATGTCCTCAAAAACCTGGCAGATGTCGGATCGCTCTTCGCCTCGATGATCGCACTGCTGGTGGGCCTGGTGGGCGCGGTGCTGATTACGATGGTCATGCACCGGCTCATGGGGCGGGATGATGGGGAATTGACCGCCGAAAGCTCGGAACTGATTGGTACGCTCGCCACCGTCAGCATGCCCATTCGCGCGGGCGGCATTGGCGAAGTTATCTACACCAAGGGGGGCGGCGGACGCAAAAGCCTGGGCGCACGCAGCGTGGATGCCCAGGCCATTGCCCGCGACGCTGAGGTGGTCATTGTTGGCTATGAAAAAGGGATTGCGCAGGTACAAACATGGGACCGCTTTATTGCTGATACTGATGAATTGGATGACGCCCTGCGCATGCAGCAAAGGGGGAATGATTCTGCGCAGACAACGGATGCAATCTCGTCTAACCTGAACGAACAACCGTAAACCAGAGCTACTCTCAGGCATAAGTGAATGAATAGAGCAGCCTCTGCTGTGGAAAGAGGCTGTGGAAAGAGTAGGAACAGAAAATGGGTTTGACAACAGTCTTGATCCTGGCTGTGGCAATCGCGGTCTTCCTGGTGCTGTTCTTTTGGATTTGGGGGAGCTTGCTGAGAAAAGTCCCACCCAACCAGGCGCTGATTAAGTATGGGCGCGGTGGTGTAAGCGTCGTCACCGGGGGATCAGCCTGGGTCTGGCCCCTTTTCCAGCGCGCGGCGACCTTCTCCCTGGAGTTGATGTCGTTTGATGTCGCCCCGGCGCAAGACCTGTATAGCAATCAGGGCGTCGCCGTCAACGTTGAGGCCGTGACCCAGCTCAAGGTCAAATCCGACCAGGAGAGCATCATCACTGCCGCCGAGCAGTTCTTGAGCAAATCCTGGGATGAGCGCCAGGCAGTCATCCGGCTGGTCATGGAAGGCCACCTGCGCGGCGTCGTCGGCCAGTTGACCGTCGAGCAGTTGGTCAAAGAGCCGGAGATGGTCAGCGAGAAGATGCGCCAGACCAGTTCCAGCGACATGGCAAAGATGGGGTTGGAGATCGTCTCCTTCACCATCAAAGAGGTGCGCGACAAGATCGAGTTCATCAACAACATGGGTCGGCCAGAAATCGAGCGCATCCAGAAAGAGGCGCGCATCGCCGCCGCGCTGGCCGCCCGCGATACGCAAATCCAGCAGGCCGACGCCATGCGTGCCGCCGCTATTGCCAAGGCTGAAGCCGACCAGAAGCGGGTCGAGGCTGAAACCCTCTCGATGACTAAGCAGGCGGAATATCAGCGCGACCTGGCGCTGAAGAAAGCCGCTTACGACGCTCAGGTCAAGCAAGAGCAGGCCAAAGCCGACAAGTCCTATGACGTGCAGGCCAACGTGATGCAGCAGCAGGTGATCACCGAGGCCGTGAAAGTGCAGGAGTTGGAAAAGACGGCACAGGTCAAGGTGCAGGAAGCCGAAATCCAGCGTCGAGAACTGGAACTGCAAGCCACCGTCCTGAAGGCCGCCGAATACGAGCGCAAGCGCGTTGAGACCGTCGCCGAAGCCGAGCGCCAGCGGATCGCCCTGGAAGCCACGGGCCGCGCCGACGCGACACGGATGGCCGGTGAGGCGGAAGCCGCCGCGAACAAAGCCAGGGGTCTGGCCGAGGCCGAACTGCGGCGGGCGCAGGGTCTGGCCGAGGCCGAAGTCATCAGGGCCAAGGGCGAGGCTGAAGCCGAAGCCATGCGGGTGAAGGCCGCTGCGTATCACGAGTACAACCAGGCTGCCGTGATGGATAAGCTGCTCACCAGCCTGCCGGAAGTCGTGCGCGCCATAGCCGAGCCGCTGAGCAAAGTGGACAAAGTGACCATCGTCTCCACAGGCGCAGCCAACGGCACAGGGCTGGGAGCGAGCCGTCTGACCACCGATATTGTCAACATGGTGGCCCAGGCGCCCGCGCTCTTCGAGGCGCTGACCGGCCAGAAAGTCTCCGATCTGATGAGCCATGTGCCAGTCATGAACGGAGCGACACAAGACAGCGCCAGCGTCAACGGGTCAAATGGCGTCACGGTAGAAGCCAACGCTCAGGATGAGGACAAAACCAGCTAGTTCATCGTTGTCGGGCGGGAAGCGGCGTCACTGTTTGATGTCGCTTCCGCTTGCTACGTTTTTCTTTCTACGTTTTGCCTACGTTGAAGTGGCGGGCGCTGAGCGGTACAATAGGAGAGAAGAGCGAGTGATAGGAGAGAAGAGAGAGCGATAGAGATCGAAGGAACGATCAGTGGATGCCCCCTTCCAGACTGCGGGAGGTTCGCTATGTCTGCCCCTCATCAACCCAACCGTCGTGTTCAGCGCCGTGAGCGCGTATACTGGCTGCGCCGCTTCTCACTCAAACATTTCCTGGACCTGCAAGACCCCCGAAGCCTGGGAGCAGCCTGTGTGATGGTCAGCATGGGCCTGATCTTGATCTTTGGATTTTTCATAGCAGTGCTGCATCATAACGTGGGCTATGCCGGGCTGTTCTTGCTCTTTGGCTGCGCGCTGATGTTTTTTGGCAGCCTGGGCCTGTTTTTCGCGCTGGTCGAGTGGGCTGCTTCACGATTCTCCTATTCGAGACGCTATTGTGGCTGCTGCTCATTCTATAAACCTGCGGAAGACAACTATGCTGCGGGCGTTTGCCAGTGGGGGTCCGGCCAGGGCGCTGTACAACGCACCCATTCTTGCCTCAACTTCCGCCACTCAGAGCGCGCGATGGTGCGAGACCGGCTCTGGCAGCACCGCGATCTCTTACAACGCCTGCGCAGGATGGGGATTGATAGCGAACAGACGAGTAGCGACGACTGAAAAAGGGAGCGCACGATGAAATTGCTGCAACGGGTAATGATGCTGATCCGGGCCAACATCAATGACATCCTCGAACAATCCGAAGACCCGGAACACATGCTGCGCCAGTTACAGCAAGATTTGCGTAACCAGATGATGCAGGTCAAGACTCAGGTAGCGACGGCTATCGCTCAGGAACATCAACTCCAGAGCCGCTGCGAAGCACTCTCTAAGGAGGCGGCCCAGTGGCAGCACAAAGCAGAGGCCGCCGTAGCGCACAACGACGACGCCCAGGCGCGCAAAAGCCTTCAGCAGCGCCTGGACACCATGCGCCTGCTGGAGAACTATCGTCGGCAGCACGAAGAGCAGCAGCACCTGATTGTGACTATGCGTAACGCCCTCAAACAGCTTCAGGCCAAAACCGAAGAGACTGAACTCAATATTGAACTGTTGCAGATGCGCCGCCGCCGGGCGAACATACAGCAAGCTGTCTACGAAACGCTCTCTAAAAATAAGCAAGAGGAAACCCAGGAGCGCGTGCGCCGGGCAGAAGATAAAATCATGGACCACGAGGCGCGGGCAGCCGCCGTGCAAGACGAGGCGCGGCGCAGCGCCAGCAACAACCTGGATGCCCAGCTTTCCCACCTCTCTAAACGCGAAACAGTAGAGGAGCAGCTCGCGCGGATGAAAGCGAGCCAGCAGCAGAAGCCCAACCAACGCCGCCAGCTTCCTCCTCCAGGCGCTGCCGAAGGCTCGCGGCTCCGGCGGGCGCCTGCCGCTCCCGCAGAACCTGCTGCTGCCCAGGCCAGCGGCGCTCCGTCGGCGCTGCCATCTGGCGAGCGCATCCGATCCAGGGCGGCGTCGCTCAGGGAGCAGGTGGATGAGGTCTTACAGCGACACCAGGCAAAGCTGGGCGACAAGATTGCGCCAGAGGAAGAGCCAGGGCCGGAGGGCCAGCCGGGCAAGCAGGAAAAACACCCCACCAGAAAAGCCTAGCGCGTTAAGCACTGCAAGCAAAACGCTCCCCTTCATGCAGATTTGGTATAATGGGCCGCAAGAGCAGCATCAAGCAGCGCCCAATATCTTGCCGACGCCGACAAGATACGCCCTGGGCTGGAGAGAGGAGTCTTTTGCGTGGACTATCAGTATATTCTGGTGGAGCAAGAGGAGCGGATAGAGATCATCACGCTGAACCGCCCTGCGAAATTAAATGCCCTCAACTGGGATCTGATCGGCGAAGTAGCCACCGCCCTGGAGGCCGCTGACCGCGATCCGGCGATTGGCTGCGCTATCATCACCGGCGCGGGTGATCGCGCCTTTGCCGCCGGGGCCGATATAGCCGAGATGGCCGACGCCACCCCTGTCACCATGCTCACCGGCTCCTTTCAAGCCTGGGAGCGCATTCGACGCATCCACAAGCCGCTCATTGCCGCCGTGAATGGCTTCGCGTTGGGCGGCGGATGCGAACTGGCGATGCACTGCGATCTGATTCTTGCCAGCGAGAATGCCCGCTTCGGCCAGCCGGAGATCAACCTGGGCGTCATCCCTGGCGCGGGCGGCACACAGCGGCTGGCTCACTCGCTTGGAAAATATAAAGCGATGGAACTGGTCCTGACCGGCGCGCCGCTCAGCGCCCAGGAGATGGCCGCTGCCGGATTAGTCAATCACGTGTATCCCGCCGATCAGTTGCTGGACGAGGCAAAGAAGCTGGCGCGCTTGCTGGCGTCCAAAGCGCCCATCGCCCTGCGGCTGGCAAAAGAGTCTGTTCTGCGCGCGTTTGAAGCGCCGTTGGAAGATGGGCTGGTGTTCGAGCGCCGTAATTTCGCCCTGCTCTTCGCTACCGAAGATCAGAAAGAGGGCATGCAGGCATTCGTCGAAAAGCGCCAGCCAACCTTCAAGGGCAAATAAGCAACACGGCATCCGCCATTCCCAAGGCAAGGGAGGAGCCACCGATGGACGAAGCTGTCATTATTTCCGCAGTACGCACACCTATTGGCAAATACGCTGGCGCGCTCAAAGATGCCCGGCCCGATGACCTGGCCGCGCTGGTCATTGCCGAAGCAGTGCAACGGGCGGGCGTACCCAAAGACGCTATCGAGGATGTGATCCTGGGCTGCGCCAACCAGGCGGGGGAAGATAACCGCAACGTGGCGCGCATGGCGCTCTTGCTGGCCGGGCTGCCCATCAGCGTGGCAGGCCAGACGATCAATCGCCTCTGCGGCTCAGGCTTGCAGGCCGTCAACAGCGCCGCGCAGGCCATCCAGACCGGCGCGGGCGACCTGTTTGTGGCAGGAGGCGTGGAGAGCATGACGCGCGCGCCTTTTGTGCTGGGCAAGCCCGACGCGGCCTTTCCGCGTGGCGCACTGAACCTGCAAGACACGACGCTGGGCTGGCGTTTCGTCAATCCACGTCTGGCGGAGATGTACCACCCCTACAGCATGGGCGAAACCGCCGAAAACGTGGCCGAGGCCCATCGTGTGAGCCGCGCCGATCAGGACGCCTACGCCCTGGCGAGCCACCAGCGGGCCGTCGCGGCCATCAGCGCCGGGCGCTTCCGCGACGAGATTGTCCCGGTCCCCATCCCGCAGAAAAAGGGCGAGCCGATGCTGGTGGATACCGACGAGCAGCCGCGCGCCGACACCAGCCTGGAAAAGCTGGCGGCGCTCAAGCCGGTCTTCCGCCAGGGCGGCAGCGTCACCGCTGGCAATTCGGCAGGCATCAACGACGGCGCAGCGGCCCTGGTCCTTACCAGCCGCCGACGCGCCGAAGCCCTGGGCGTGCGCCCACGCGCGCGCATCCTTTCCAGCGCCGTCGCCGGGGTCGATCCGGCGCAGATGGGCCTGGGGCCGATTCCGGCTACGCAGAAAGCCCTGGAGCGCGCCGGGCTGCGCGCCAGCGACCTTGATCTGGCCGAACTCAACGAGGCGTTTGCCGTCCAGACCCTCCAGTGCATGCGCGCGCTGGGATTGGACCACGAGCACACCAACGTCAACGGCGGCGCTATCGCGCTGGGCCATCCACTGGGCTGCTCAGGCGCGCGCATTCTGACCACTCTGCTCTACGAAATGGAGCGGCGCGACGCTCGGCTGGGTCTGGCGACGATGTGTATTGGCGTCGGCCAGGGCATCGCCACGATCATCGAGCGGCTGAACTGAATATGGCGTAGCGTAGAAACTCTTCAGTAGAAACTGTTCAACGGAACGATCTCAGCGAAAGGGGAACTCACATGGCAACTCATCATCTCGACGACACCCAACCCCATGCCTTCTGGGACAACACCCTCCCGCCGCGTGTGCATATCCAGCCCGGAGACACGGTAGTCTTTGAGACGCTCGAAGCCTCAGCCGGGCAAGTGACCCCGCAATCCCCCGCTGAAGTAGTCAGCGCCCTGGACTTCGCGTTCATCCATCCGCTGACCGGCCCCGTCTACGTGGAGGGAGCCGAACCCGGAGACGCCCTGGAAGTGGACATCATCAGCATTCAGCACAAGGGCTGGGGCTGGAATGCAGTAATCCCTGGCTTTGGCTTGCTGGCCGAGGACTTCTCTAACCCCTACCTGCATCACTACTCGTTTGAGGGGAACTCCGTTATCTTCCGACCTGACATTCGCATCCCCTACGAGCCGTTTTGTGGCGTAATGGGCGTTGGCCCACGCGAATCAGGTCGCTTGATCACCATCCCGCCGCGCGAGAACGCGGGCAATATTGATATTCGCCACCTGACCCCTGGCGCCAAAGTCTGGTTTCCGGTGCTGGTACCCGGCGCACTCTTCTCCTGCGGCGATTGCCATTCCGCCCAGGGCGACGGCGAAGTCAATGGCACCGGCGTTGAAACCTTGATGACCGTCACCCTGCGCTTCAACCTGAAGAAAGGCGCAAACATCCCCGAACTGCGCTTCCTGACTCCCCCAGGCAAGAAGCTGACGGTGGCCGATGAAGCCGGGTATTACGTGGCAACAGCGCATGGCCCGGACCTGTTCAAGGACACCCAGCAGGCTATCCGCTATATCATTGACTACCTCTCCGCTGAGCATAACATGACCCGCGAGCAGGCGTATTGCCTCTGCGGAGCCGCCGTTGACCTGAAGATCAGCGAAGTCGTTGACGCGCCCAACTGGATTGTCTCCGCCTATCTGCCCTTGAGCATTTTTGCCACGCGGCCAACGTTCTAGATTGTCGCCAATCCCAGCGCCCCAGTACAGCTCAGAGCTATGCTGGGGCGTTTGCGTCTGCCATCATACCTCAATCTCGTCATCTTGCGGAGGAATCTGCCACTTGTTATACTCCTCCTGCCCACAGGGACTGTACGGAGGAAAAGATGAAGGTTGATACCTTTGACCGCAGCGATGGTATGGATGCTTCCAGGAGAAGTATCGGGGGCGCAGCAGCGCAAAGACCCCCTCTAACAGAAAGAAAGCCCACAGCAGAAGACTTCTATTACACTGGACCACGCAGGCCAGTATCCCGGCGGCAGGCGCTCGCGCTGCTGACCCTGGGGACGCTTCTGGCGCTGGCGACCCTTTATCATTATCTGATCTATCTCCCGCAGCCCGACAAGCCCCACGCGCTGACCCTGCTCGATGACGTGTTCGCGCTCGGCGTCGTTGGGCTGGTCGCTCTGGCTGGTCTGGCGGTGGGGATGCGCCTGCTGCGCCCCTTCAACTTAGCTGATTTCTCTCGCCTGGAGCGCGGCGCGCTGGCGCTGGGGCTGGGCTGGGGCATCTTTAGCCTGGGCGTGCTGGCGCTGGGGCTGGCCCATCTGCTCTACCCCTGGGCGCTGCTGGCGGCGCTTGGGCTGGCGCTGGCGCTCTGCTGGCGCGAAGCGCAGCATCTCCTCGCGCTCTGCGCCCAGCCGGGCCTTGTTCTCCGGGCGCGGCGCTTGCTACCGCGCAGCATCCTGACCAGAATCCTGGGCGTTATTGTCCTGATTCAACTGGCGCTGCTGCTGCTGCACACGCTCGCGCCACCATATCTCCCCTATGGCTACGATCTCTACCTGTATCATTGGGCAGCCCCCAGGCTGTATCTGCTCCATCACGCGGTCCTGGTCTGGCCGGGCTGGGCCGCCGCCGATTTGCCTTTTAACAGCGAACTGCTGGCGACACTTGCGCTGGCCTTTGGCTCCGAGGTAGCCGCAACCTGGATGCAAAGCGTCTTTGGTGTGTTGATCGTGATCTTGCTCATCGCGCCGCTCTACCGTCGCGTCGGCAGCGCAGCGGCGTGGATCGGCCTGGCGCTCTGCTTCGCCAGCCCACTCTTCACCACGCTGCTCATCAGCGGCTATAACGAACTGGCAATGGCCTACTACGGCCTGGCGGCTGTGGCCGTGACCTTCGTCTGGCTGAAGCAGAGCAGGCAGCCAGAAGCTTCAGGGCAAGCGCACCTGATCCTGCTGGCAGGACTCTACTCAGGATTTGGGCTGGGTACGAAATACACCGCAGGGCAGATCGTGGTGGGTATCCTGGTCCTGCTCATCGGTGTAGGGATCGCCAGACTGCTGAACGTCAGGCGGCAAAGAATACCAGTCTGGCCGCTGCTGCGACAGCACACAAACGCTCTACTTCTCTACGGGGGAGCCTGTCTCCTGCCGCTGCTGCCCTGGCTTGTTCGGGACTGGGCGCTGCTGGGCAATCCGATCTACCCCTTCCTCTGGGGAGGGCCAGCCTGGAATGAGGCGCGCACAATCACATGGGACTTGACGATGGCCCACACCGGCCCACAAGAGCCATTCTGGCAGCGCCTGCCCGAATCCTTCTTTGGACTCTTCTTTGATCTTAATCGCCTGGGCGAGCCATTCTACACACCCGCCAATTTCTTGCTGGTGGCGGCGCTGCTCGTTCCGATCATACTGGTCGTCGGGTGGTCGCGCTTTGGGCCAAAACGACTGGCCCTGGCGCAGTCGCAGACCTACGCCACCGCCAGAGAACAGGCGCTCTGGCTGGCAGTGGCTGCTGGCGCATATATAGCCTGGCTGCTTTCAGGAGCGCAGCTTGAACGCTACGCGGTGGCCTGGCTCCTGCTGCTCATCGGGCCAGCGGCGTTTGCGCTGGATCGACTCTGCCGGATACGCTGGCAGTGGCCCTTCGGGCGCGTCATCGCGCAACTGCTGCGCTCCACCGTACCCACCGCGATACTGCTCCTGGTCATCTATCTGATACCATTATCCAGCCTGATCTGGCTCCCCTACCATAACCCGCTCCCGCTGGTGAGCGGTCAGGTCTCGCTGCAACGCTGGGAAAGAACCTCGTTGATGAGTCCGGGCTACTGGGCAATGGTGGACTACGTGAACGCGAACATCCCGCGCTCGGCAAAGCTCCTCGTCATCGGGCCAGGCTACTACCTGGAGGGGCGCGACTACGTTGACGACGCCAGCCAGGACTGGGTACCCTATCTCGAAACCGCCGGACAAACTCCAGCAGGCATGCTGACGCTGCTGCGCCAGAACGGATTTGCCTATCTGCTGTATAATGACACTCTGCTGACGTACATTGTCAGGAGCCACGACAACACCTACCTGGACAGCTTTCTGCCCGCCTTTCGGCAATTCCTGGCAGGTTCGCTTACCCTGGTGCAGAGTTTTCGTGACTTCCAATTATATCAGATACCTTCTGGATGAAGGCGCGCGGCGCGCGTCCAGCGCCAGATACAAGCGATTCCAGCCCGGCTGACGCTCCGAGGGGGAACAACCGTATGACAAGCGCCTACAGCTTCCAAGAGTTGATCGACATGACGCGAACGGTCATCGCGGCCTTCGCTGCTGCTGAGCAGCGCCCCTGGACTATCGAAGCGACGATGATAGAATTGATGAAGCAGGCCGGCGATCTCTCAAAGCATGTTATGATGGCCGAACGCTATTACCTCCCTGACCGTGCAGGTGATCCCAGCTATGCCACCACCAAAGACGATATTGCTGACGAGTTGGCCGATATTTTCTACTGTCTGATTCGCATCGCCGAGCATTATCATATCGATCTGGAGCAGGCGCATCTTCAGGCGCGAAGGAACGAGATGCGCTATCTAGGGAAAGAACCCGATTTCTAATGTGAGGTCGCTCCATGCCAGAACCACTACTGAGCCAACAGCGCGCCGGGCTGCTGCGTCTTTCGATCAACCGGCCCCCGCTCAATATCCTTGATCTACCAACATTACAGGCGCTGAATGTCGCCCTGCGGCGCGCGCGCGCCGATGGGCAGACGCGCCTCATCGTCCTGACCAGCGAGGGTGAGCGCGCCTTTTGCGCGGGCGTGGATGTGCGCGATCACCTGCCTGGCAAAGACGCGGACATGATCGCCGCCGTACAGGACCAATATCGCGCCTTCGCCGAGCTAACAGCGGCAGCCATCCCCTCTGTCGCGCTGGTCAAGGGACTGGCGCTGGGCGGCGGCTGCGAACTGGCCGCGCTCTGCGATACACTCGTCGCGCGGGAAGACGCCCAGTTTGGCCTGCCAGAAATCAAACTGGGCGTCTTCCCGCCGCTGGCGGCGGCGCTCTTTCATCGCCGTCTCGCGCCGCGCGCGGCCCTGCGCCTGATGCTAACCGGCGAACGCATCAACGCCGCCGAAGCGTACCGCCTGGGGCTGGCGCATCAGGTGCTGGCGACTGATCGTTTTCACGACGATAGCGAAGAACTCTTGCTGATGCTGGCAATGCTGGGAAGCGGGCAGCGGCGCTGAATGGTCGTTGCACAATCGTTGCATAGGCATTTCTGCATATTCAATCATTGAGTACATTCCCCATAAGCAACTTTTAAGCGTATAATAGTGTGGTGCAGGCGTTCTCGCTCAGAGCAACAAATCTCCGATAAGATCGGGGGCATCCGTCCTGCAATCCTAACCAATCTCCATCGGTTCGTTCTCTTCCTCAGCAGGGTGGTTTCGGGATTTCTCATATCCTCTGGGTCTGGCCCATTGGGTAACAGTAACTGAGAAAGGTGGCGAGCGTGTCGAGTGGCAGGCTCAACACCCTGGCAGGAAAGCGTTTCCTGCCCCCACAATCCTCCCTCCAGCCGGTTTGGCGCCGCTGCCTCAACCGGCTGCTACCCCTCCTTGTGCCTACGCCAACGCCTGCAAGGATACTGGCGGCGCGCGGCCCTCCGGCCCTCAGCCACAGCATTGCTCCGCATTCCCTGAACGCGGGACAAGATGTGAAGACGCATCTCCTGAGATATGGCGCCTGGAAAGCGGCCACTGTCGGCAACGACTGCGCTTGCAGATCCCCACCATCAACGTCGCGGGCTGCATAGATCAGACGTTTTAGCGAGCGTAACTGAGGACTGAACCATGAAACACAAGATACACCTCAAAGTAAATGGCGTGGAGCATCAGAACGAAGTCGAACCACGCCTGCTGCTGGTGCATTACCTGCGCGATGTACTCAATCTGACCGGCACCCACATTGGCTGTGATACGAGCCAGTGCGGCGCCTGCACCGTCATGCTCAACGGTCAGGCAGTGAAAAGCTGCACCGTACTGGCCGTCCAGGCCAGCGGCGGAGAGGTGAAGACCGTCGAGGGTCTGGCGACCAATGGAACGCTCCACCCCATTCAGGAAGGGTTCTGGGAGAAGCATGGCCTGCAATGCGGCTTCTGCACACCGGGCATGATGATAAGCGCCGTCCAACTGCTGGAGCGCAACGCGAACCCCACCGAAGACGAGATTCGTCACGCCCTGGAGGGCAATCTGTGCCGCTGCACAGGCTATCAGAACATCGTCTCAGCGGTGCAATACGCCGCCGAGCAAATGCGAACAGCAGCAGCGCAGCCTCAGCCCGCGCAAACTGGGAGATAGGGAGGAAAGCAAGATGGCTATCACTCAAATCTTTGGCGCCTCCGTCAAGCGGCGCGAAGACCCGCGCCTCATCACCGGGAAGGGCTATTACACCGACGATATAAACCTGCCCGGCCAGACCTACATGGCCGTGCTGCGCAGCCCCTACGGACACGCGCGCATTCGTGGCATCAACACCGAAAGGGCGAAGACGCATCCTGGCGTCGTCGCCGTCTTCACCGGCAAGGATCTGGCGGATGGCGGCCTCAATCCCGTTCCCTGTGCCTGGGTGCTGGAATTGGGCATGGTCAATGGGCAAAAGATGGCCCAGCCAACCTTCCCTGCCCTGGCAGCTGATCGGGTACGCTACACCGGCGATGGTGTGGCAGTAGTTATCGCCGAAGACCCCTACACTGCCAAAGACGCGCTGGACCTGATTGATATTGACTACGAGCCGCTGCCTGCCGTCACCAACCAGGAAAAAGCGATGCAGGCCGGAGCGCCACAACTGCACGACGAAGCCCCCAATAATATCGCCTTCCACTGGCAGTTAAAAAATGGCGATATTGACGCCGCCTTTGCCAGCGCAGAGGTGGTCGTGAAACAGCGCTTTATCAACCAGCGGCTCATCCCCAATGCGATGGAGACACACGCAACGGTGGCAAGCTGGAACGCTGGCGCAGAGGAAATGACCCTCTGGACCACCAGCCAGAACCCCCACGTGACCCGACTGCTGGGTACACTGGTGACTGGCATCCCAGAACATAAGCTGCGCGTCATTGCCCGCGACGTGGGCGGCGGCTTTGGCAGCAAAATTCAATTCTATCCTGGCGACGCCCTCGCCATGTGGGCCTCCAAAAAGCTCGCTCGCCCGGTGAAATGGACCGAGGAGCGCCGCGAAAACTATCTGGCAACCACACATGGCCGCGACCATGTGGATGAGGTCGAAGTCGCCGCCAGGAAGGACGGCGCCATCCTGGGCATTCGGGTCAAGGCGATTGCCAACATGGGCGCCTATCTCTCCACTGCCGCGCCGGGCGTACCCACCTGGCTCTTTGCCACCATGCTGGCGGGATGTTACAAATTCGAGGCGCTGCAAAGCGATACCTACGGGGTCTATACCAACACAGTACCCACCGACGCTTATCGCGGCGCGGGTCGCCCGGAGGCGACGTACCTTGTGGAGCGGTGCGTGGACCTCGTTGCCCACGAGCTTGGCATGGACCCGGTTGAGATTCGCCGCAAGAACTTCGTCCAGCCGGATGAGTTCCCCTACACTTCTATCGGCACGTTTGTCTATGACAGCGGCAACTATCAGGCTTCGCTGGACAAGGCGCTGGCAATGGCCGACTACGCGGGCTTCCGTCAGCGCCAGGCCGAGGCGCGCAAGCAGGGCAGATACCTGGGCATTGGCCTTTCTACCTATGTAGAGGTCTGCGGGATTGCCCCCTCGGCAGGAGCCAACGCCATTGGCTTTGGCGGCGGCCTGTGGGAGAGCGCCGTCGTGCGCATGCACCCCACTGGCTCCGTCACGGTCTTCACCGGCTCCAGCCCACACGGCCAGGGCGAGGAAACGACGTTCGCACAGATTGTTTCCCACGAACTGGGCGTACCCATTGAGGCCGTCGAGATTTTGCATGGAGACACCAACAGCGTACCCTTTGGCATGGGTACCTATGGCAGCCGCACCACTGCTGTTGGCGGCGCGGCGCTGGTGATGGCCGCGCGCAAAATCCGCGAGAAAGCGCGCAAGATTGCCGCGCATCTGCTTGAAGCCGCAGTGGACGATGTGATCTTCGATAATGGTACCTTCTCTGTCCAGGGTAGTCCAGACAAGAAGAAGGCCATTCAGGAGATCGCCTTCGCCTCTTACATGGCGGGCAATCTGCCGCCAGATGTGACGCCAATGCTGGAAGAAAACCACTACTACGATCCGCCCAACTTCGTCTTCCCGTTTGGCGCACATCTCTGCGAGGTTGAGGTAGACGCCGATACTGGCGTGACCAAACTGCTGCGCTACATTGCCGTTGACGACTGTGGCCCAGTCATCAACCCGATGATCGTCGATGGGCAGGTACATGGCGGCCTGGCGCAAGGCATCGGCCAGGCGCTCTATGAACATGGTGTCTATGACGACAACGGCCAGTTGTTGAGCGGCAGCATGATGGATTACGTCGTCCCCAAGGCAGATGAGCTGATTAGCTTCGATCTCGCCCATACCGTGACCCCATCGCCGCATCAGCCGCTGGGTGTGAAGGGCATCGGCGAAACCGGCACGATTGGTTCGACACCGGCAGTCGCCAACGCGGTTGTGGATGCGCTCGCGCCGTTTGGCATCGCGCATGTAGACATACCGCTGACCCCCGAAAACGTGTGGCGCGCCATTCAGCATGCGCGGCAGCCATAGAAAGTGAGGAACGCACGCTATGTTCCCCAGTGAATTTGAGTATCATCAGGCGCACAGCATTCAGGAGGCCATCGAGGCGCTGGGCCGACACGAAAACGCCAAGCTGATCGCGGGCGGTCACAGCCTGCTGCCGATGATGAAGCTGCGTCTGGCTCAGCCCGAAATGCTCATTGACATCACCCACATCTCAGGGATGAGCGGCATTAAAGCCGATAACGGGTCGATCAGCATTGGCGCGCTGACCACGCATTATCAGGCCGAAAGCTCGGATGTCCTCAAGCGGTCCTGCCCGGTGATCCCGGAGGCCGAAAAAGAGGTCGGTGATGTCCAGGTGCGCAATCGTGGCACGATTGGCGGCAACCTGGCGCACGCTGACCCGGCGTCCGATCTGCCAGCCGTCATGCTGGCGCTCGGCGCAGAGGTACGCGCCGTCGGGCCAAGGGGCGAACGAACAATCACCGCCGACAACTTCTTTGTGGATATGCTCACCACAGCCCTGGATGCCCATGAAGTGCTGACCGAGGTGCGCGTACCCGCGATGAAGCCAGGCCAGGGGGCGGCCTACATCAAGCACCCGCACCCTGCCAGCCGCTACGCGGTAGTCGGCGTGGCGGCAGTCGTCACCCGCGACGCCTCTGGCGCCTGCACCGGCTGCCGCGTGGCGATCACCGGCGCTGGCCCCAAGGCCGTCCGCGCCAGCGCCACTGAAGCCGCGCTGACCGGCAAAACCCTGACAGCCGAGAACATCGCTGAGGCGGCCAGCCACGCCGCCGACGGCATGGACTTCCTCAGCGACGCCTATGCCTCGGAAGAATACCGGGCGCATCTGGTGCGCGTCTACACCCGGCGGGCGCTGACCGCCGCAGCGGAGCGCGCCAAAGGCTAACCCCAGACGCTCAGCCCCATATTCCAGCAAGAGCGGCGAGTTATCAGGTTGATAACTCGCCGCTCGCATTTTATCATGATCTGCCTTTTTGAGCATTTTCCTCTTGACAAACTAATATAATTAGTATATATACTAATTATATTAGTTTGTCAAGAGCAGACGAAAGGAAGAAAACAATGAAAACCACTTCTCAGGGCAAGTACCTGTACCAACTTGAGCGCCTGGGGTTCGTGAACTGCTATTTCGTGCGCGAAGACGACGGCTTTACCCTCGTTGATACGGGCCTCTCCGGCAGCGCACAAGCCATCCTCAACGCTGCGCGGGCGCTGGGCGCGCCCATTGTTCGCATCGCTCTGACGCACGCGCATGTCGATCATGTCGGCTCGCTCGACGCGCTGCACACGCAATTGCCTGATGCGGAAGTCTTGATCAGCGCCCGCGACGCGCGCTTCCTCAGCGGCGATCACAGCCTCGATCCCCAGGAGCCGCAGGTCAAGCTGCGCGGCGGCTATCCCATCTGCGCCACCAGGCCAACCCGAACCCTCGCGCCAGGCGATTACGTCGGGTCGCTGGAAGTTATCGCGGCCCCCGGCCATACGCCCGGCCATGTAGCCTTTCTGGACCGCCGCGAAGGGACGCTGATCGCTGGCGACGCCTTCCAGACACGCGGCGGCATCGCCGTTTCAGGGGTCGTGCGGCCTCTCTTCCCGTTCCCCGCTATGGCAACCTGGCACAAAGAGACAGCCCTGCGCAGCGCCGAAGCCCTGCGCGGCCTGGAGCCAGCGCGCCTGGCCGTCGGGCATGGGCCGGTGCTGAATGCGCCGCTGGCCGCGATGGACCGCGCGATTGCTGTCGCCCGGCGGCGTTTCCTGGAGCCAGGCGCTCATGCTGCCTAAAGCACGACTGGATCGCGCAGCGGTCATCCAGGCGGCAGCCGACCTGGCCGACGCCGAAGGACTGGAGCAGTTGACGCTCGCCAGGCTGGCCGAACGCCTGGGCATCCGCGCTCCCTCGCTTTACAACCATATAGCGGGCCTGGGAGGCTTGCGCCGCGATCTGGCGCAGCTTGGCATACGCGAACTGAACGCCCGACTGACACGAGCCGTCATGGGCAAGGCGGCGGACGAGGCCGTCGCCGCGCTGGCCCAGGCATTTCGTGCCTTTGCGAAAGAGCATCCAGGGCTGTACGCCACCACCGTTCGCGCGCCCGATGCAGGCGACCAGCAATGGCAAACCGCCGCGCAAGAAGCGGTCGAGGTTATAGCCGCCGTACTGGCCGCCTATGGCCTTCAGGGCGAGGCGGCCATCCATGCTATCCGGGGGCTGCGCAGCGCGCTGCACGGCTTCGTCGCGCTGGAAACCTCTGGTGGCTTCGGCATCCCCCTGGACCTGGATGAGAGTTTTCGGCGGCTGGTCCAAATGGTGATTCGCGGGCTTCATCAGGAACACAGCGCCTCATGAGTGAAACTCGCGCGAAATGGATCATGAGCGCAGTTGACACTCCCCCGGTTACAACCGGGAGATTCTTCCTTCAGCCAGCGGGCTTGACCACTCTCAATCGCTTGAGAGCGCTAGAGGTCCACTGTCCAGAAGCGTTTTGCCGCTCTTGCGAGCGACCCGTTTCCGCCTGCCCGGCGGTACGGTAGGCTGCCAGGTATTCCAAGGCAGCAAAGAGAATGTTGAGGGCCGCGTTATAGTCCCGATCAAGCACCAGCCCACAAGCAGGGCAGATATGGGTCCGCATGCTGAGCGTCTTTTTCACCCGCTCGCCGCACCCGCTGCAATCCTGCGTCGTGTAGCGTGGGGAGACGGCTATCACGGAAATGCCGTGCATCTGCCCATAGTATCTAAGCCAGCCCAGGAACAGCCCCCAACTGGCATCGCTGATCCTTTTGGCAAGGTGATGGTTCTTGACCAGGCTCGCTATTTTCAAGTCTTCGTAGGCGACCAAATCGCTAGATTGGATAAGCGCTCTCGCAGCCTTGACTGCAAAATCTTTACGCTGCCTGCTGACTCTCAAATAGCCCTTAGCCAGTCGCTTGATAGCTTTCTTGCGGTTTTTGGAGCGCTTCACCTTGCGCGAAACACGCCGATGCAAGCGCTTCAGTTTCGTTTCTGCCTTGCACAGATACCGGGGATTGTCTACCTGTTGCCCGTCCGAGTCGGTATAGAAGGCTTTCAGGCCCACATCAATGCCGATCTGCTTGCCCGTTGGCTCATGCGTGATTTGCCGATCTGCCTGGACGGCAAACTGGACATAATAGCCATCGGCACGACGCAGCAGACGCACCCGCTTGATCTGAGCAATGGGGAAGGTTTCAATGGAGCGCGTGCCAATGAGCCGTACCGTGCCCATGCCCAGGCCATCGGTGAAAGTGAGCTGCTTGCCATCCGCTTCCAGTTTCCAGCCAGAAGTCTTGTACTCGACGCTGCGATTATCCTTCTGGAAACGGGGATAGCCCTTCTTGCCGGGTTTGCCGCTTTTGCAGTTGTCGTAGAACCGGCTGATAGCGAACCAGGCTCGGTCTGCTGCTGCCTGCCTTGCCATCGCATTGAGCCGAGCGGCAAAGGGGAACTCTTTCGCCAGTTGGGAGCAGAGCGCCTGAAGTTGATATGGCCCCGTACCCCGCGTATCCATCCAGAGCCGGAGTGCCTTATTGCGCACAAACTGCGTGGTACGGATAGCCTCATCTATTGCTGTTTGCTGGCTTTTGTTAGCTCTGAGCTTGTATTCCAGAATCAGCACGCACGCCTCGCTTCTTGGCTCCTTCACGGATTAAGATTTCCAGCATGGCCGTGCGCGAGATACCGTCTGCTTTGCTCATGGCATCTAAGAGCGCTCTGGCCTGGGATGTTAAACGGAATCCTGTACCTTGTTTCATGGCAACAATGTATCACATCATATGATACGTTGTCAATCGCGTTCCGTTGGGCCATTCATCCCCCGACTAAAGATCGGACGGCTCACTGGCTCATGTTCTGTAACGTATAATGCTATCAGGCTTGATGGCAGCAATCTCTTTACGGATACTCCAAAACCTGACAGAAGATGTCAAGAAAAAGCGGGTAGAATATCGTTGTTAACGTATCTGTTGATGTTGCAGGCAGAAGGCAAGCAGTGCCATGACTCATTCCGAGCATTCCGACAACCAACGCTCGCTCTTTGACGCCGACGAAGCGCCAGGCTCAGTTGCCTCAAAATCGGCCAGCGATGCCCATATGCCGCTGGCCGCGCGCATGCGCCCGCGCGCCCTTGATGAGATCGTTGGGCAGGAGCATATCATCGGCCCAGGCAAGGTCTTGCGCCGCGCCATCGAGAGCGATCACGTACCCTCGATGATTCTGTGGGGGCCGCCCGGCTCCGGCAAGACCACGCTGGCCGAAGTCATCGCCGGAGCCACCCACACCTATTTTATCCGTCTGAGCGCCGTGACCGCTGGCGTTGTCGAACTGCGTAAAGCTGTTGAAACGGCGAATGAGCGCCGCAAAGCCTACAACCAGCGAACCATCCTTTTTATTGACGAGATTCATCGCTTCAATAAAGCGCAGCAAGACGCTGTGCTGCCCCATGTCGAGCGCGGCGTCGTTACGCTGATCGGGGCCACCACCGAAAACCCCAGCTTTGAGGTCAACGCCGCGCTGCTCTCGCGCTCCCGCGTCTTCACCCTGCGCGCCCTCTCTGATGAGCAGGTTGCAGTTATCATTCAGCGCGCCCTCAGCGACCCTGAGCGCGGCCTTGGCCGTCTTCAGACCATCCTTCAGCCCAACGCCCTGGATTTCCTTGCCATCGCCGCCAACGGTGACGCGCGTGTCGCCCTCAACGCCCTGGAACTGGCGACAGACGCCGCTCTGCCGGACGAAACCGGCCAGCGCATCATCACTATCGCGGCTATCGAAGGCGCGCTTCAGCATCGCGCCCTGCTCTATGATAAAGCGGGCGAAGAACACTACAACCTCATCTCCGCCCTGCATAAAGCCCTGCGCGGCTCTGACCCCGACGCCAGCCTCTACTGGCTGGGGCGCATGCTGGAGGCAGGCGAAGACCCGCTCTATATCGTCCGGCGGCTCATTCGCTTTGCCAGCGAGGACGTAGGCATGGCCGATCCCCAGGCGCTGGTCGTTGCCGTCGCCGCCCAACAGGCTGTACATTTCATCGGCATGCCTGAAGGTAAGCTCGCCCTGGCGCAGCTTGTCGTGCATCTGGCTGCTGCCCCCAAAAGCAACGCCCTGTATATGGCCTACGCGCGAGTCGAGCAGGACGTGCAGCAGACTCGCAGCGATCCAGTTCCGCTCTGGATTCGCAACGCCCCCACCCAGTTAATGAAAGACCTGGACTACAGCAAGGGCTATATCTACAGCCACGATGTCTACCAGCAGATGACTACCGATGACCCCACACGCCCGCCGCCAGAGGCGCTTCAGGAGTATCTCCCCGATACCCTCAAAGGACGACGCTATTACGAGCCAACGCCCTTTGGCGAAGAAGGCGCGATCAAAAGCTGGCTGGACAAGCGCCGCCAGGGTCAGGGAAAGCAGCAAGAAGAACAGAAATAGCGATGGTGGCTGCCGATGGGCTGGTCATCAACTACCTAGACATATGGACACGCCGCTGGCCGCGCTAAACCGCTTGCCTCAGAGTCAGATGGGTTCCAACCGCAGAGTCATCGGCAAGATCTCATCGCGCACCATAGAGGGCAGAAAGGGATCGCTGCCATACTTCCGTCGGTATTCATCGCTTATTCGCGCAATGGTCGTGTCATCGGTCACGGGAACCGCCCGCACTGGTATCCGTTGTCCATCAATGTACACCACCCCGGTCGGGTTGGCCCTGATTTCTTGATACCATCGGCCAGCATTCCCATGAATGGACCGTATAGAGACATCCTCGCCTACCTTAACGACCCAGATGGTCGTGCGATGGGCCGAAGCTCCAGCCCCAGGCCGCCGCGTTTCGATCTGAATCTCCTCTGCCTGGGCCAGCCGGTTCTGTGTATCGGCATCAAAGTGCTTGGGCGCCGTTGTACTCATGGATTCCCTGCCTCGTTTCTCTTCGCAGCGTCTTACGACCCGCCGTGTATTCGCGTCTGCCCGCTTCTCTCCTCGCTTCAACTGCCCCATCTGCGCTGCTGCAATCACTATGCCTTCATCGCCGCTTGCGCATCATTTCTTTTCGTTTTCAGGCGCAGCCGTTGGCGCTGGGACCGCAGGAACCTCAGACGTGCAGAAGCCGCAGCGCGTGGCCTTGAGGGAGATCTGGTTCAGGCAGAATGGACACTCGCGAGTACCCGGCTCAGCTTGCTTCTCGTGTTTCCTGACTTCATCGAGAATGGCAGCCACCGGGCGCACCACAAAGAGAAAGACGACAGCGGAGATTATGAGGAAGCTAACCAGGGTATTGATGAAATGGCCTATATGAAAAACACTGCCTCGGATGGTGAAAACCCATTCAGGAAAGCTAAACTTGCCGGGAATGCTGATGAGAGGTGTAATCAAATCGGTGACAAACGCCTGAACAAGACCAGCGAAGGCCGCGCCAACCACAAAACCAACCGCCAGGTCCACCAGGTTGCCACGCAAGATAAAGTCCTTGAACCCCTTAAATAGCCCCATAGCTCATCCTTCTAGTTGGCAAACGATTTGTTCACACTCTTCTGGCGGGGCTTCCCGCATCACCCCCATTGAGCGATCTGCTACGATTTGTGGCGCGCTCAATCGTCGCGTACCATAGCACCTGCTATCGTCAGCGTCAAGAGCGTTTTCACGCGCCAGTTAGGTTCAGCCTATAGTAGTCGTATGTCGCGCGCACCTGGAAGCCGCAGGAGCTATACAGATTGAAAGCTCTGCTGTTGCTCACATCCACATCCAGCATGATCGCGCGGCGCGGATCAGCGGATCGGGCGGCGCGAATAGCTTCCTCGACGATCTGGCGTCCGTAGCCACGTCCCTGGTAAGCAGGCGCAACACCCAGGCCATAGATGCCCGTCTCATCGGCTTCTACCGTCAAACGGACCAGACCCACAGGCTCTGCTGTATCAGCCTGCCCAGCCGCCAGCGTGGCGATATACTGCCTGCTGGCCTGATCTTGCCAGTGCCGAATGAGACGCTGACGCACCAGATCTTCAGGTTCATCAAAGCTGCTGGCCTGTAGAGAAGCCAGCGCGTCGAGATCGGCGGATTCGGCGCGACGCAAGATGATCTGAGAGGCGCGGGCATTGAGCGGCTGGTAGTCGCCCAGGACCATCTCGTGTTCGGCAAAGTCAAAGCTCGCTCCGACGCGCTGAACAAAGGCTTGCCCTGAAGCAGCCCGCCGCTCGCAGAGAAGCACTATTCGCTCGACGCCTGTCTGCTGGCATGCTTCGCGCGCCTCCGCGAGCAGCGCCTGGCCGATCCCGCGTCGGCGATAGGCCGGATGCGCCAGAATAACGGTTTCACGCTCTTTGGGATCGTAATGATCCATGAAGAGATACCCCACCAGCAGGCCATCCAGGTAACAGCAAAAATCCGGCGACAGTCCAGGGCGAGATTGCAGCATGCCCCAGCTTATGCGTACAGGGGCATGGTCTTCTGCTTCGCATGCCCGCGCCAGGAGCCGGATCGCGGTGAGCGTGTCCGGCCCCGGTTGCAGCAATTTCTCAATCGTATAGGTTTGTTTACTCGACACGGTATCTATCCTTCTCCAGCAGTTCCCCCAGGAACTACAGGAACTACAGCCTCCCCAGGAACTCCAGCGCCAGCCGGTTAAATGGCCCAGGCTGCTCCATCGAGGGCAGATGCGCCGCGCCGGACATCACAACCTTCTTTGCTCCTGAGATGCCCCGCGCCAGCAGATCAGCAGACGCCAGCTTATCTGGCACATCATACGCACCCACCAGGACCAGCGTGGGCGCGCGAATCTCGCCAAGCCGCGAAAGAGCGGGCGGCTCCAGGGGCTGCGGCTGTCCCTGCTCCTGTTCGGAACGCTCGAAGTTGTGAGTATTCATCTGACGCACCTGCTCCCGCACCGCAGGGTCCACTTGCTCAGGCGTGCGCCCAGGGCCATCAACCCACAGCCGCAGTTCAAGCTCGACAGCCTGCGCAACATCCTTCCCTTCGGCTGCCGCGTCAATCTCCCTCCAGCGTTCCAGCAAGAAATCCGATGGCGCTTCGCCGTTCACACCAGAGCCAACCGGAATCAGCGCCGCCACCATCTCTGGATGTTCCAGCGCGAAATCAATCGCCAACTGCCCGCCCATCGAAGAGCCGATCAGGTAGGCCCGCTCGACACTCAAAAAGCGCAGTAATTGAGAGAGGTCTTCACGATGGGAGAACGACCCGGAAGCCGCCCCTGACCTGCCAAAGCCGCGCAGGTCGTAGCGGATGACACGATACTCTTGCGCGAAGGTCTCCCATTGGGCATCCCACATCTGGCAATTGGTCAGGCCAGAGTGCAGCAAGACGAGTGGATGCCCCGCGCCAGCCACTTCATAAAACAGGTGTGTCCCATTCACCTCAGCAGAGCCACGTGTTGACATGATCTGAAAACCCAGCCTTTCATAGAGATGCTGCGCCGGGAGGTTGCCCCTGGTCACAAACAGAGATACCTTCCGGTAGCCCTGAGCAAGCAGGGCATTCACGCTTTTTTCAATCAGGAAGCGGCCCATCCCCCGATTTTTGGCGGTTGGATGGGTCATCACATACGCCAGCAGCGGCTGCTCGTCCCACCACGTCACAAGAGTACAGGCCAGCGGCTCGCCCCATTCCTCAATCACAAATGAGCAAGCTTCCAGCAGCGCGCCAGACGTTCCGGCGAACGTGCCTTGCACCACTTCCAGCGCATCATCCAGCGACTCGCCCTCATCATCAATCGTACCCCGATAGGCGTCTAACATCAGCCTCGCCAGCGCAGGTATATCATCTGCGGTGAGGTGACGACAGGTCCATTTGCCCTCAAGCCGCTGCTCTGTCAGGCACAGCTTCATTTGCAGCCGTTCTTTAGCCATCTATCCAATCCCCCATCGCTATATCGCGCTCACCGCCATAGAGGCGGCAATAGCTCTCGTAGCGCCCGCTGTCAATCGCGTGGGCCGCCACCGCCGCGCGCACAGCGCAATGGGGTTCGTGCAGGTGGCTGCAATCGGAGAGATGGCACGAACCAAGATAGGGCCGGAACTCAGGAAAGCACTGATCGAGCCGACCATCTGCCGCGCCTCCCAGGGCCAGCGCGCGGATGCCCGCCGTATCGGCGATATAGCCGCCCGCTGGCCCATCCAGTGGATAGAAGCGCGTACCCGTTGTCGTGTGGCGTCCCTTGCCGGTAGCCTCGCTCACCTCGCTCACGCGGCTGGCAAGGTCCGGCTGCAAAGCATTCAGCAGGCTCGATTTGCCCACGCCGGATGGCCCCAGAAACGCCGAAGTACGCCCATCCAGCGCGCAGCGGAGCGCCTCGACGCCCTCCCCAGTCGTCACACTGGTCAAGATCACCGGATAGCCAGCGGCGCGGTAAGCGTCCAGGCGCTCCGCCAGCCAGGGTTCGATGCCCAGGTCCACCTTGTTGATGCAGATCACGGCAGCCACCCGCTGCATCTCCGCCAGCGCCAGAAAGCGGTCCAGCATACGCACATGGGGCGAGGGATGGCGCGCCGCAAAAACGGCGATCATCTGGTCAAGGCCAGCAACCGAGCGAATCTTGCCCTTGCCGACATCGGGATCAGCCCGCGCGAACGAGCCGCCCGCGCGGGCAACGACCTCTTCAATCACTCCCTTGCCGCCGCCCGTTGGCAGCACGCGCACGCGATCACCCACCGCAACGGGATCGTGTTCTTTGACCACCGCCTTCTGCACCCGTTTATGGGCGGTGGCGCTGCTGGGATACTCCAGTTGCTTGCGCAGACGGCCACGAATGACGCAGAGCAGCGCGCCTTCTGGTGTCTCCACGCGATAGAGGCCGCGACTGCCCTCGATAATCATACCCTCCGCCAGAGGCGGCGCGGCGCCGCCCGCGTGGCCGTCGTTTGTATGGTTGTGAGAAGAAGATGCTGGCGTACTCGAAGAAAAAGTCTGTTTAGCGTTCAACGCAAAAGCTCCTTTAGCGAAACGTTTGTTCTTTTCAAGACACACGCGGTCCCGCTGGCCGATGACACCAGAGGGAAACAAAAATCCGGCGGAGCCATGCCCGCCGGTTGTGTCTTTCGTGAACTAACGTCAGGAGCCGTTCACCGCGCAGCCCTGGGGAGTCGGCTGCGGTGGAGAGTCGAGACGGTGGCCGCGATCACAACGCGCAGATGCGGGCATGTTCGCAAAAACACATGCGCAAACATCCATCGTCGCACCCTCCTTTCAGGCCACGCAAAGCATCGCGCTTTGGGCCATCAGAGACACACATTCTTCTGAGGCTCCATCACAGAGCCTCACCGCGCAAAGTATACACAAAAAAGCGTGCTTGCGCAAGGGGTACTCAGCGGAAAATAGTTACTCATCCAGCCGCGCATCCTCCACAAACACCTCCCCATCCTCCTCTGCTGGCCGCTCCTGGTGAAGCTGCTCCCAAAGCTGGCGCACCGCCCCAGCGGAGACGCCATAGCTGAAGCCGCGCCGCAGCAAAAACGCGCCCAGCTGCTTGCGGAAGGTTTGATAGTCAGCGTTCATCAGGCTGCGCAGCTTCTTCTGCGCAGCCGCCAGCGCCCGCTCCTCGTCGCGCTCCGGGGCTATCGTTGCTTCAATTGTTTCGCGGTCCACGCCCTTCTGGCGCAGTTCCGCGCTGAGCGCGCGAGCGCCGCGCGGATTAAACTGCTCGCGGTTCTCCACCCAGAACTCCGCAAACTGCTGATCGCTCAGCACCCCCATCTCCTCCAGCTTTGCCAGCGTCTGCTCGATCACCTCCGGCGCCACGCGCCGCCCCTGAAGATTGCGGCGCACCTCCTGGCGGCTGCGGGGCCGATAGGTGATAAAGTTCAAGGCATGGTTCAGGGTTTGCTGAAACAGATCGGCGGCGCGCCACTGGTCCAGTTCTTCCTGGCTCACCTCGCGCCCCACAAACACCCCATATTCCAGCGCCAGCGTCTCATCCAGCGCCAGCGCAAACGCGCCGTCAATAAAGATCGAGCGCCGGTCTGCTCGCCTGGTCTGTGTTTCAATGGCGGTAATCTTCATAGCTTCACCAACCTGGAGCAACGCGACAATGTAGACCAATACACTCTATCATTCTTTCTGAATCTTGCGGAATCGGAGCGTCGTGTTACTTACAGAGGAAACTACATGGCGCTGCCCGCGCGCGAAAGGCAGCACGAGGCAGGCAGGAGAGAGAGACGATGGCCGGAATGCTGCGCCAGCTTGGGCGCTTTTGGATCAAAATTAACCGCGACTGGATGTTTAACCTGGCCGGAATGCTCTCCTATAACCTGATGCTTTCGGTCTTTCCCCTGCTCATCCTCTCGATCAGCTTGCTGGGCATCATCTTTCAGCATTCTACAGCGGCCTGCTCCTCCACGCAGTTTGAGGGGCAGATCATCAGTAACCTGGCCTCCTTCTTACCCGGCCAGATTACCGGCGCTCACCGCGAGCAGGGCGGCGCGACCTCCATTACTACCCTCTGCGCCACGCTCAGCCACGAGTCGTTCACGCTGGCCGCGTTTGGCGTCATCACCGGCCTCTGGTTCGGATCGCGCCTCTTTGTCAAACTGGAAAACTCGCTGGGCGTCATCTTTCGCCTGCGCTCGCGCAGCTTCTGGCGGCAAAATGTCATCGCGCTCGGCATGACCGTCCTCTTTGCCGTCCTCGGCCCGCTCTCGGTGCTGGTCACATTTGCCCCGCAGCGTTTCCTGGGGTCCATCGGCGGCTTGCAAGCCTCGCCTACCACCATCGGCCACGTGGTCGGGTGGCTGTGTGGGACGATCATCGCCTTTCTTTTAATTGAATTTATCTACGTGGTGGTCCCGAATCAGCGCGTGCGGCCCCAGGATGTCTGGGGCGGCGCGCTCGTTGCCGCGCTGCTGCTCTCAGCGTATGAACTTGTCTTCCCCCTCTATGCCCATTTCTTCGCCCCCTCCAACACCTACGGAGCGATTGCGGGCCTTATCGTGATTTTGCTGCTCTTTTTCTATTACTTCGCCGTCATTCTGCTGCTGGGCGCCGAGATCAATTCCTGGAGTCGCGGCCATACCGAATCTTCAGGCGACATCGCCACCGTTCTTGCCCAGGCCAACAAATGGAACCATCAGCGTCCTCTAGCGAAATGAGGAGCAGAGAAAAGGGGAGGAGAGGCAAAACCCATGTCCCTCCCCTCTTTCCCCTCCAGGCGCGCATCGCTCCAGAACCTACGAGATCGGAGGAGGCGGAGCTTGAGGACTCGGCGCCTCATAGGGCGGCTGTTGGCCGCCAAAGGCTCCCAGCCCCATATTGGCAATAAGGCTCTGGGTTGCTGGCAGCGCGTCCGCCGGAACCTGAACCCCTTCTCGCTGCAAGCTCTTGAGTGTCGCTTCTGGTAAGCGTTCAACCAACCACTGCTCCATAGACACCTCATCGCGCAAATTGAGCTGCGCTGTCCGTACCGTATCCTGGTCGCCCAGCGTCTGCGCGAGCGTGATGAGTTCGATATAGGCCGCAATCTCCAGATGCTCGCTCGCATACTCCTCGCGCGCATTCTTCGCCAGCGTGCTCGCTCGTGAGCCGCCGATTCCACCAAGCACCTGACCTATGACGCTGGACACAGTGGTCTTGAGGCCCGGCTTGCTCCCACCCAGCGCATTCAGGCGCTGCTCAATCCGGTCACGGTGCAATTCTGTCTCGCGCAAATGCTGCTCGATCTTCTGCCGAATCTGCGGCTCATCTTGCGCATCTTTCACGTGGTCGCTGAACATCTGCACCAGATGCGCCTCCAGGGCATACACATCCTCAAGGCTTTTGACAAGCAGCTTGCGGCTATCACCATTCGCCATAACCCTCTGTTCTCCTTCTCTTATGGGATTGATCTCTGAGATTGCCACATCTGTAGAGCGCCTTTGAGCCACTCTATCCTGGCTGCGCCAGGACAGGGGGATACGCTGCAATGAATGTGCCACTTGCTCGCCTGCCAGGCTCATCTGCTGCTATTGTCATGGCCTCGCTCCATATGTTATACTGCCTCAAGCATCTATATGCCTGAACCTTGAAAGAAGCGGCAATACATGACGAAAGAGGTGAATCCCCAGAGATGGCCTTGCCTGTAGAAGAAAAGAGCGAAATTATCGCTCAATACCAAACACACGAGGGCGATACCGGCTCGCCGGAAGTGCAGATCGCTATCCTGACCCGCCGCATTCGTGACTTAACCGAGCATCTGAAGGCCCACAAGCACGATGTCCATTCGCGGCGTGGCATGTCAATGATGATCGGCCAGCGGCGGCGGCTGCTGACCTATCTCAATAAGAAAGACCCGGAACGCTATCGCACGCTGATTACCAGCCTCGGACTCCGGCGGTGAGCTGACTGGAGCCAGGTTCTGGCTCCATCATCCGCCCGGCGCTCAGAGACCCTGGCGCACAACCCGTCCACAGGAGAAAACACATCCAGCGACAACGATACGCTGGCAGCAGCGAACAGAGAAGAAACCGGCCCGATGAGGAGGGCGGCCCACCATACGACAGGCGCATCCCTCGGATGGCGCCAGCGGCCCAGACGGAGGCCGACACCGAAGAAGAAAGAAGAAAGAAGCGCGGAGCGTACAACAGCATCCCCTGCGCAGGCACGGGCGCGCGAGCCGCAGGCGAGAATGCCGAGGCAAACGCCCGTCGCCGCAGGCGCCTGCGGGCGCATCAGTAACGTGACGTGTAGGCGAACGGAGTATTATCAGCTACCCCCAGCGCGTACAACCTCATACAGTACAGCAGAGTAAAACTAACCAGCAAACGCAGCGCAGAACAGCAGAAGCAGCGGCGGAAGGATAGGGTGGAATGGCAAGCGACCAGGATCATCCGGTCGTCACCTTGAGGGCAGCCGACCAACCAGAAGAAATGGGCGCCCATCTTCAACAGCGAGATGATCTGTATACAAAGAACGATACCCCCGGCGGGTGGGGGGCCACCTCTCCCCACCAACACGTACCGGCATCGTCCTCTCCTGCTTTGTCCCCAGATCACAGCCCCTCCTTCCTGATCCACCACGCCCTTTCAGGGGAACCAACACCATCTGTATCATCACTCCTCACCAGGGGGTAAGTTAGAAAAAGGGCTGTGATGCCCGGAGGTTCTATGATTCATCGTTCTGAGGCCGTCATTGGCGGTCGTGTTATGAGCATCGAGACTGGCCGCGTGGCCGGCCAGGCCAATGGCGCGGTCCTGGCGCGCTATGGAGATACCGTTATTCTGGCAACCGCTACGGCCAGCGACGCCCCGCGCGAGGGGATCGATTTTTTCCCGCTGACCGTTGATGTAGAAGAGCGGCTCTACGCCGCAGGCAAGATTCCCGGCGGCTTCATCAAGCGCGAAGGCCGCCCCACCGAACACAGCATTCTGGCCTGTCGCCTGGCTGATCGCCCGCTGCGCCCGCTCTTCCCCAAGGGCTATCGCAACGATGTCCAGATCGTCGTTACCGTCCTTTCCGCCGACCAGGAAAACGATCCCGACATGCTCGGCATCGTCGGCGCATCCGCCGCGCTGAGCGTCTCCGATATTCCCTTCGCCGGCCCGGTGGGCGCGGTGCGCGTTGGCTATGTCAACGACGAACTGGTCATTAACCCGCTGGAGTCTCAGATGGACGACAGCCGTCTGGACCTTGCCATCGCTGGCACCTCCGACGCGGTAATGATGGTAGAAGCTGGCGCGAAGGAACTGCCCGAAGCACTGATGCTCCAATCGGTGCGCTATGGGCATGAAGCGCTGCAAGACATCATCAAAATGCAGGAAAAGCTGGTGCAGGCCGCCGGAAAGCCCAAGCGTGCTTTTGAGGCCGCTCAGCCAGACAAAGGGCTGCAAGAGAAGGTTGCCGCCTTCGTTCGCCCACGCTTCGAGAGCGCCGTCAACAATCCCGACAAGCACGCGCGCGAAGAAGCCCTGGCGGCGGTGGAAGCCGAACTGCGCGCCACGCTGGGCGCAGAATACCCGGAGCGCGGCAAAGAAATAAGCGGCTTTTACGAAAAAGAACTCAAGCAGTACGTGCGCAACAACATTCTGGAGAAAGGCTTGCGCCCCGATGGTCGCGGCCTCACCGACATTCGGCCTATTAGCTGCGAAGTAGGGCTGCTCCCCAGGCCGCATGGCTCCGGCCTCTTCACGCGCGGCCAGACACAGATTCTCAGCGTCGTGACGCTCGGCTCCCCCGGCGATGAGCAGGTCTTGGATGGCCTGGGCGCTGACGAGAGCAAACGCTTCATGCACCACTATAACTTCCCGCCCTACTCCACCGGCGAAACCAAGCCCTTGCGCGGCCCTGGACGCCGCGAGATCGGGCATGGCGCATTGGCTGAGCGCGCCGTTTCTGCGGTGATCCCTGGTCAGGATGAGTTTCCTTATACCATCCGCATCGTCTCAGAGACGCTCTCTTCCAACGGCTCCTCCTCGATGGGGTCGGTCTGCGGCAGCACCCTGGCGCTGATGGACGCAGGCGTCCCGATTAAAGCGCCCGTCGCTGGCGTAGCGATGGGCCTCATCACCGGAGACGGCGAAAACGCTGAACGCTTTGCCATCCTGACCGACATTCAGGGCATGGAAGACGCCCTGGGCGATATGGACTTCAAGGTCGCGGGCACCGCTGATGGCGTTACCGCCCTCCAGATGGACATCAAAGTCAAGGGCATCACGTCACAGATCATGGAAACGGCTCTCAGCCAGGCGCGCGAAGGCCGCATGTTCATTATGGAAAAGATGCTCGATGCCATTCCAGAGCCGCGCCAGGAGCTTTCGCCCTACGCGCCGCGTATCCAGACGATCAAAATCAACCCGGACAAGATCGGCGCGGTCATTGGTCCAGGCGGCAAGACCATTCGCAAGATTCAGGAAGAGACCGGCTCCAAGATCGACATTGACGAAGACGGCACCGTCCATATCTCCTGCGTCAACGAAGACGACATGAACCGGGCGATGGATGCTGTGCGCTCGCTGACCGAAGAAGTCGAGATTGGCAAAATCTATAACGGCGTCGTGCGCCGCATCGTGGATTTTGGCGCGTTCGTCGAAATCCTCCCTGGCAAAGAAGGGCTGGTACGCATCAGCCAGCTTGCTGACTATCACGTCGCCCGCCCGGAGGATGTCGTCTCAGTAGGCGATGAGATCACCGTCATGGTCATCGAAGTCGATCAACAGGGGCGCATCAACCTTTCCCGACGCGCGGCCCTGAGCGGCGAGATTCCATCGCCTGCCGAACTGGAGGCAGACCGTCCCCCCAGCAGCGGGCGCGGCGGCTTTGGCGGGCGCGGCGGCGACCGGGGCGGCTACAGTCGCGGCGGCGACCGGGATCGCGGCGGCTACGGCGACCGGGGCGGCTACAGTCGCGGCGGCGACCGGGATCGCGGTGGCTACGGCGACCGGGGCGGCAATCGCAGCGGCTTTGGCGCGCCCACGCCAGGGTTTGGCTCCGGGATGGGCGGCGGCCAGCGATCCAATAACTCCGGCCAGCGCCGTCCCATGAACCCGGGTTCTGGCGGCCAGGGCGGCGCTCGTGGAGGCGGTCAGCGGCCAGGGTTCGGACGCCCTCAAGACCGGCGCGGCTGGTAGCCATTTCCACATCGGGGGCAGCGCCACAGAATACCTCCTCAAGCGTTGTCACACCGCTTGAGTTATGGTAGCATTGCTGCTAAGGGCGCCTCACACAACCTCCGCACGAGCAGGGGCGGGGTTGTAGCGCCGTCCTTCCAGGCGGCAGGGGTGGGGCCAACCGTCGGTTGTGTGAGGCATTCTTAAAGAACGGACGAGAATCCCAGGGCCAGCAGCCTGAGAGAAGCCAGCCGACTGGCTCGCGCAGGCGCCTGGCTCCTGGCCCTTTTCCCTGGCGCACCATCAATTGACCTTTTCAGCATGTTTCCAGTACAATATCCCGGGGCTGAAGCGGCGAAATACACGCTTCATAACAATCCGCTTTGAGGATATTGAAACTGAGGATATTGAAACGAGCAAAAACAAAACGGAGCGAGTTATGTCCAAGGAAGAATTGGAGCAAATCGCCGCTGAAGTCTCCATCTGTCCCAGGTGCAATCTCTGCAAAACCCGCACCAAAGCTGTCCCTGGCGAGGGGAATCCCGGCGCCACCATCCTATTTATTGGCGAAGGCCCCGGCTACCATGAAGACAAACAGGGCCGTCCCTTTGTCGGCGCAGCGGGACAGTTTCTGGATGAACTGCTCGCCAGCATTGGCGTCAAGCGTGCCGATGTCTTCATCACCAACGTGGTCAAATGTCGCACGCCCGAAAACCGCGATCCCTTGCCAGAGGAAATCTCCGCCTGCGCCCCCTATCTTGACCGCCAGATCGCGGCCATCAATCCCAAAGTGATTGTCACCCTGGGGCGCTTTTCCATGCAAAAGTTCTTCCCAGGCGAGCGCATCAGTTCCATTCATGGGCGCGCCAGAAAAATCAATGGCCGCATCTGCGTTGCCATGTATCATCCGGCAGCGGGCCTGCATCAAGCCAGCCTGCGCTCAACCATTGTCGAAGACTTCAAGAAGATCACCCAGGCGCTGGCCGAAGCTGAACGCCTGCCGGAGTCAGAAAAGCCCAAGCCCCAGGACGACCAGCCACAGCAGCTTTCCTTGTTCTAAAAGATACTGGTAAGGCGGCGGCAATTGGCCGCCGCCTTCACCTTGCCCTTGAGCCTCTGGTGTGCTACAATAAGTAAAAAGCATGCTGTTTGTATAGCCTGGCAGTTGGCCTGAACTCATCTATCATATTCTGACATTGAATAGGTTGGGATCACATCAGACTAAGCTTACGCCTGTGCGTCAGGCGTCAAATAGAGAAAATAAGCGTTTTACTCCCGCCCGGCGGTGGGCGCGAGTGAAGATATTGATGAGAGGAACCGCTGTAGAACAGCGCGATTCAACATCACATCTGAAAACAGATTCGGCCTCTAACGCTCGAAACGTGAGCGGGGCCGAAATATTGAGCAGCCGTGGAGTGAAAGAAGGCTCGACGGCTAGGAGGATTTTATCTCTTGGGTTCTGAAGTTGTAAATGGACGAGGGTCGGGGAAAAAACAAGGAGACAAGAAAGCAGTAGTACGGCTTGTTCCGCTGGGTGGATTGGGCGAGGTAGGGAAAAACATGATGGTCATCGAATATGGCGAGGATATTGTCATCGTTGACGCCGGACTGATGTTCCCGGAAGCAGAGATGCTGGGCGTCGATCTGGTTATCCCGGACACGGGCTACCTGCACGACAAGCTTGACCGCATTCGCGCCCTCATCATCACGCATGGACACGAAGACCACATCGGCGGCATTCCCTATATTCTGCCTATGCTCGGCTTTCCACCCGTGTACTCCACCAAACTCACGCGCGGGCTGATTGAAGTCAAGCTCAAGGAACATCGTCTGCTGAGCCAGGCCGCGCTGAACACAATTACCGCCGATGACCACCTGGACCTGGGCGCGCTGAGCGTCGAGTTCTTCCGCGTCAACCACAGCATCCCCGACGCTGTGGGAGTCGTCATTCGCACGCCGCTGGGCATCCTGGTGCATACCGGCGATTACAAATTCGACCATACCCCGGTTGATGGCCTGCCCGCCGACTTCGGCGTGCTGGCGCGCATCGGCCAGGAAGGGGTGCTGGCGCTGCTGGGCGATAGCACCCGCGCCGAATCACCCGGCTATACGCCCTCCGAGCGCGTCATCAACGATACGCTTGATAAGCTTTTTGCCAATGCCCCTGGGCGCATCATCCTGGCAACCTTTGCCTCGCTGATCTCGCGCATGCAGCAGGTCGTGGATACCGCCGTCCGCTACGACCGACGCGTCGCGCTGGTTGGCCGCACGATGATTAGCAACGCTCAGATGGCAATGGAACTGGGCTATCTGAACATCCCTGAAGGCACGCTCGTGCGCCCGGAAGAGATGTTCTTCTTCGAGCCACAGCAGATCGCCATCATCTGCACCGGCAGCCAGGGCGAGCCGACCTCGGCCCTGACCCGCATGGCAAATGGCGATCACAAGATTGTGCGCGTCCAGCCCGGCGATACGGTCATCCTTTCGGCCACGCCAGTGCCGGGCAACGAAAAACTCGTCGGGCGCACGATCAATAACCTGCTGCGCCAGGGCGCAGAGGTCTACTACCCTGGGATCGCGCCGGTCCATGTTTCCGGGCATGGCAGCCAGGAAGAACTGAAGCTGATGCTGAATCTGGTCCGCCCACAATTCCTGGTCCCGGTGCATGGGGAAATGCGCCAGCTTGTGGCGCATGCCAAACTGGGCAAATCGCTGGGCATCCCGGAGGACCATATCGTCATCGCCGAAGATGGCGACATTATCGAAGTCACGCCAGAGGGCATCCGCAAAGCCGATCACTACCCCTGCGGCAACATCTTTGTGGACGGCCTGGGCGTGGGCGACATTGGCAGCATCGTGATGCGCGACCGCCAGGTACTGGCTCAGGATGGCATTCTGATGGCCGTCCTGACAGTGGACAAAGAGACCGGCCAGCCTGTATCCGGTCCCGACATCATCTCGCGCGGCTTCATCTACATGCGCGACGCCGATGAACTGATCGGCCTGGCCCGCGCGCATGTCCTTGAATCCTTTGGCATGCACTCGCGCAACGGCCATACCGCCGACTGGACCTACGTCAAAGCCAAGATTAAGGATACGCTCGGTGATTTCCTCTACGAGAAAACCAAGCGCCGCCCGATGATCTTGCCGGTCGTCATGGAAGTCTAACAAACCATCCCCTGGATGCGCTTGTATTCGTCGCATCCAGGGGATGTTCGCTCATCAGGCCGAACGCCCGGAGCCGCGCCGCAGAGGCGCCAGCCGAATCAGCGTCGTAGCGATCCGGTTAATGGCCGATACATACGCTTCGTGGGGAGAAGGCGGCGGCGCGCCACGCACCGTGTAATCATCGGCAGTTGCCAGCAAGTAATCAGCCGGAAGGCTCCCCAACACCGGCAGCCCGCCCTCCAGCCGCGTCTCCAGATTTTGATCTTCCTGGGCAGGCACGCGCGCAAATAACACCGCTGCTCGTCCCCCAGGGTCCAACGCGCCCAGGCGCTCGGCCAGTTTGGTAGCGCCCTGGCGAGCCTCGGTCGTGTTATCAATCGCCAGGATCAGATAATCAATGCCCACCCGCATGCCCCCCGCGTGCTCCAGCAGCAGCGCATCCACATCCACCAGAATGCAATCGGCGCGGCCAGCCACTTCCTGGCGAGCGCGCCCCAGCACGCTCGACAACTGCTCAGGCGGCAGCGCGCCCGGCGTCCACAGCCCCAGATTCTTCATTGGAGAGTGTTCAAATAACGCGCCCAGGAGCGAGCGTCTCAACGAAAGATCGGCGATCAGCACCCGCACCCCCTGACGCACCAACGCCTGTCCGAGATAAAATAAAGCTGTGCCAACCCCATGCCCCCGATGCTCCTGTGTCAGCACAACCACACGAACATCCGCTGCGGTCGCAGCACTCATATTCGGCCTTTCCCATCCCTAAAATGGCGAGCGTAAACGGCGGTTCGGGCGCTGCGTTTGTACGAAAGACAAACTGGCCCTCCGCTGGTCCATCAGAAAGAAAGGGAAACGAAGTGAGAAGCCTGTCTGGGCATGTTTTGTGCCAGCCCACCTGAGCGCTTTTTTTACCTGTATGTTTCAGCCGGACTGCCTTCCCAGACACGCTCCCATTACCCGGCTCGCTGAAAGTATAGCGGTCTGGCGCAGGTGATGTCAAGAAAAGCATCCTGCGCGTAGATTGCAGCGGCCTATCAGCCCATGCTATACTGCCTCCAGAGGAGAAGCGCCTTTCCTGCCTGGCGCGCGCCAGCCGGGGAACCGCCAGCATGCACCGTGATTATTGACGCTCATACCCATCTCTTCCCGCCAGAGATGCGCGCCCGCCGCGCCGAATATTGCGCCCGCGACCCCTGGTTTGCCGAACTGTACAGCAATCCCAAAGCGCGCATGGCAACCGCCGAAGAACTGGTGGCCTCGATGGATGCCTCCGGTGTTGACGCTTCTCTCGCCTTCCCGTTTGGCTGGAGCGACCCTGGCCTGATCGAAGAGAGCAACTCCTATCTGCTGGAAGCGATGCGCCGCTACCCCGGACGCATCATTGGGCTGGCGGCCATCCAGCCTACCGCTGGCGCGCGCGCGCTGGCCGAACTGGATCGCTGCGCCCGCGCCGGAATGCCCGGCTGCGGCGAACTGATGCCACACGGCCAGGGCTATCGCCTCAGCGATCTGGCGCTGCTCGCGCCGCTGGTGGAAGTCGCCCGCGCCTATGGCCTCTTCATCCTCACCCACGCCAGCGAGCCAGTCGGCCACAGCTATCATGGCAAGGGCAACGTCGCGCCCGGCGACCTGGAGATGTTTCTGCGCGCCTTCCCCGATATTCGCGTGGTGGCAGCACACTGGGGCGGCGGCTTCCCCTTCTATGAACTGATGCCCGAAGTGCAGCAGGCCGCCGCCAACCTCTGGTACGACAGCGCCGCCTCGCCCTACCTCTATCGGAACGACATTTTCCCCATCGCGGCGCGGCTGGTCGGCGCGCGCAAACTGCTCTTTGCCAGCGACTATCCGCTGATCTCCCAGGACCGGATGCTCGCCTATACCCGCGCCTCCGGTCTCAGCGATGAAGAACTGACGCTCGTGCTGGGTGAAAACGCGCGCGCTCTGCTGACCAGAGAACACCTATCTCAATAGCGCGCTATCTGAAATCCGCATCATGTTCTTGCTAACCAGTAAAAACGAAATAGATGGGTAGAGTTTCTATGCTGCCTTTGGAAGAGGTGGTCCAGCAGATTAACACCGTACACCAAACTACGTTCCTATCTGGAGATCGATACACCACAGGCGAGCAAGGCGCGTATGCCCTGAGCGACGCGCAGGGGCGTCGCTCTATCCTCAAATGGCAGCCTGGAACAGACCACCTTGAGCGCGTGCTGTATGCGCAAACGGTGACGGAACGCTTGCGCATGCAAGGCTATCCCGCCCCTGTGTATCTGTATATCGGCGTCGCTGCGGGCGGAATCTACAGTGTCCAGCAGCGGCTTGCTGGCACAACGATGCGCCGCTTAACCCTCCAAAACTTGCCAGATGCCTTGAAGCTGCACGCCTTGCACGCAACCCAGGCTCCTGCTGGCCCGCGCGATTGGCCCCGTGAAGTCATCCAAACAGTTATGGAGGGCGGCAATGGATATTGCTTGCATACCTCATTGCAGCAGCACTCGCCAGAGACCGCTCATATGCTGCAAACGCTTCAAGGTTTGGTAATTGCCCATCAGGAGCGTATCAGGGAGACAAACGAAATCGTCCATTTTGATTTTCAACCCGCCAACCTGCTGACGCGCCAGGGCGCCATCAGCGGCGTGGTGGATTGGGAGGGCGTTCGTCCTGGTGACAGCGCCGGTTCTGCCAAAAAGCGGGGGCCACCTGTAGCGCCGCCGTCCCCGCGGCCACCGTTGGCCAGCGGGCGCCGTGGCCCGGAGGGCGAACGCTCGCCCTGGCGCAGCGGTGAGCCGCCGGGACGGCGGCGCTACCAGTGGCAACCCCCGATAATTGGTGGAACCACACTCTTGTTCTATGGTTATGATGAGGGGCCGGTGCGCGACTTCCTGTGGGGATACGCGCTCACTCGCCGTCCCATACAGATCTTGAGCGTGTACCTGGCCCATCTCATCTTGCGCCAGGTAGATTGGTCCCTCCGTCATCACGAAGAGGCGGTAAGTGACCGCTACATCACTCGTGGACATGCCCTGCTCGCAGAGATCGAGACCCGCCTGTGATGTAGAGAGCGAGCAGCCGGGCCAACAAGATCGGTATATACATTTGTAAGAAAACCGCGCTATAATCATCAGCAGCGTACCAGCACATCTATCTACAGCTTGGGACATCGGTACGACGCTCAAAACCTGGAGCAGAACGAGAGGAAGCGTGATGAAAGTTCGCTCGTTGGGCAGCGGCAGCAGCGGCAATGCCTTGCTCATCGAATCTGGCGCTACCTGCCTGCTCGTTGATGCCGGGCTGCCGCCGCGCATCCTGTTTGCGCGGTTGCGCGCGGCGGGATTGAAGCGCGGCCAGTTGACCGCCATCCTGCTCACCCACGAGCATAGCGATCATGCCCAGGGAGCCGCTGTGCTGGCCCGCGAATGGGAAGCGCCGATTATCAGCGCGCCGGAGACGCTGCGCCAGATTTTGCCTACCGACGAAGAGGGCGGGCCGCGCTGCGCCATCGAGCCTCTGGCAGTGGGCGCGAGTTTGCGCGTGGGCAGCCTGGATGTCTCGTCGTTCCCCGTGTCCCACGACGCCATCGCTCCCTGCGGTTATCTCATCAGTTCGCAGAGCTGGCGTGTCTGCGTCGCCATTGATACGGGCATGGCGCAGGGGCCGCTGCTCGACGCCCTGCGCGCCGCGCAGTTGCTTGTGCTGGAGGCCAACCACGACCACGAGCGCCTGCTCAAAGGCCCGTACCCCTGGCATCTGAAAAAGCGCATCCTCAGCCCCACCGGCCATCTCTCCAACGATCAGGCCGCCGACGCGCTGGAGTCCATCGTAGACAACGCGCCCCGCTGGGTCTGGCTGGCGCACCTCAGCCGCACGAATAACACCCCCGACCTGGCCCGCGCTCAGATAGCCGCGCGGCTGGCGCGGCTGGGCGCATCTTCCATCTACCCGGATGTCCTGCCGCCTGGCCCTGGGCTGGAATGGGACAGCGCCGACATCTGGGAGCATCTGCCGCGTTAGGAGCGTCCGTATGCAGCCACCCACCCGGCCTTCTGTCGCGCCAGGCGATCCAGAAGAGCGCCGCAGCAGCGCCCGACCATCAAGGCATCCTTTCTTGACCGCAGCGCATTTCTTGCAAGGGCTTTTCCTCTGCCTGCTCGCGCTGGCTGCTGCCATCGTGGAAATTAATGGGGGCAGCGACCTGGACGCCTTCCTTGCGACGGACATTGGCCTGTTTTTTGGCTGGCTTCTGTACCCCCGCCGCCTCTTCATCCTCACCGCGCTGGTCCTGCCGCTGGGAGTTGTCAATCAACTGTTCGATTACGACCTCATTGGCGGGGAATACCTCGAAGCGGCCTATCTGCTGGCCCTGGCCCTGGGATTGCTAGCGATCACCTGGGCCACGCGCATTGTTCCGGCGTGGGTACGCCCCGGATCGGTCTTGCCAGGTCTGGTCGTGGTCGTTCTTGGCCTGCTTTTGCTCGCAGTCAGCGCATCAGAATCAGCCGCAAAGATCATCCTTTCTTTCTGGCTGCCAACAGCGGTGCTGGGCGCGCTCGGCCTCTGGTATCTGCTGATGTCGGTTTTTGGGCGAGTGAAACCTTGACTCTTCACACACTTTTTGCGTATGTTACTAAGTGCAAGCGACTGGAGAGTCGCCTGGCATCCTGATCACACTGCTACGCCTGGGGCGCACAGGGAGAAGTGAGCGCCAGCAGCACTGGAGAGACTTATGCTACCGCGCGTTTTCATGCGCCAGGAAAAGTACGATCACCGGCTCGCAGGAACATGGGAGGGGTATCTCTTGCCTTCCAGCGCAGCGCGCACGAGCATCTGGACCCCGGCGGGTACGGTCATGCACTGGTCCACCCGCGACTGGCCTATGCGCTATCACAGCCTTCAGCACTTCTGGCCTGATCGTTGGTACACCCTCAACGCCCTCTATCGTGATCATGACCTCTACGCCATTTACTGCACCGTCATTCTGCCGCCTGCCCTGGGGGAAGGCGCAACGTATACTGATCTGGAGCTTGGCCTCCTGGTCCATCCTAACTACCGGCATGAAGTGCTGCATATGGAAACCTTCGAGTTGGCGGCGGAAGGGCTGGGCTACCCCGAAGACATGCGTATCGGCGCGCTGCTGGCCCTCGATGGCCTGCTCCGCTCGGCGAATCAGCGCAACGGCCCCTTCATGACTATTCCGCTGGCGCTGCCACGCCTGGACCTGGAGACGCTCAGCCCCGAAGAGATACACGCCATTCTTGACGACTTCGACGAAGCTATCGTGAGGCATCCCGTATGACCAACCAGTCCGACCTTAGCAGCGCCGATCTGCCCGGCCATCTGATTACGCGCATCGATCATGTAGCTATCGTCGTGCGCAGCATCGATCAAGCATTGGCTCTCTATCGTGATGTGCTGGGCATGCAGCCTTCCGGCATCAAGACGCTGCCCGGCGAAGGCGTGCGCATCGCTTTCCTGCCTTCCGGCGGGCCACAGGGCAGCGAGATCGAACTGGTCGAACCGACTGACCCCGCAACTGGCATCGCTCAATTTCTGGAAAAGCGCGGCGAGGGGCTGCACCATATCTGCCTGGAGACACCCGACATCGCCGCTGCCCTTGCCTATCTCAGCGCGCGCGGCGCGCGCGTCATTGATACCACGCCGCGTCAGGCCGCCGAAGGCCGCGCCATCTTTCTGCACCCCAAAAGCGCCAATGGCGTCTTGTTAGAACTCGTACAACGGGCCTGACCCCAGGCCACAGCAGGAGCCGCCTATGAATACCCGCGAACGCCGCGAAGAACTCCGCCGACTCAAGCAAGAAGCTCTGCTGGGCGGCGGACAGAAACGCATTGAAGCCCAGCACAAAAAAGGCAAGCTCACGGCCCGCGAGCGGCTTGATCTGCTGCTGGACCCCGGCTCCTTTAATGAACTGGATATGTTCGTCACCCACCGCTCCAGCGCCTTTGGGCTGGAGAAGCAGCGCATCGCGGGCGATGGTGTTGTCACCGGCTATGGCGAGATTGATGGTCGTCTGGTCTATGTCTTTGCGATGGATTTCACCGTCTTTGGCGGCACCATGTCCGAGGCCAACGCCGAAAAAATCTGCAAGATTATGGATATGGCGATGAAGAACGGCGCGCCGATCATCGGCCTGAACGACAGCGGCGGCGCGCGCATTCAAGAAGGCGTCGTCAGCCTGGGCGCGTATGCCGACATCTTCCTGCGCAACACGCTGGCCTCTGGCGTCGTCCCCCAGCTTTCGGCGGTCCTGGGGCCATGCGCGGGCGGCGCGGTCTATTCGCCCGCCATTACCGACTTTATCTTTATGGTTGATGGGATCAGCCACATGTTTGTCACTGGCCCCAATGTCGTCAAGACCGTGACCCACGAGGATGTGACCTTTGAGGAACTGGGCGGCGCGAGCGTCCACAACGCGATCAGCGGTGTCGCGCATTTCGCCGCGCCCAACGAAGCCGCCTGCCTGCGTCAGATTCGCCAATTGATGAGCTATATCCCTTCCAACAACGTCGAAGACCCGCCACGCCTGGAACCGGGCGATTCGCCTGACCGCGTAGACGAGGCGCTTGATGACATCATCCCCGACAACCCTAACAAGCCCTATGACATGAAAGAGATTATCCGCCGCGTCGTGGATAACGGCGATTTCTTCGAGGTGCAGGAGCAATACGCCCGCAACATCATCGTGGGCTTTGCGCGGCTCAATGGCCGTTCCATCGGCGTTATCGCCCAGCAGCCCAGCGTCCTGGCGGGCGTGCTGGACATCAACTCTTCAGATAAAGCGGCGCGCTTTGTGCGCTTCTGCGACTGCTTCAATATCCCGCTCATCACCTTCGAGGACGTGCCTGGCTTCCTGCCAGGCATCGGCCAGGAGCATGGCGGCATCATCCGACACGGCGCGAAGCTGCTCTTTGCCTACTGCGAGGCCACTGTCCCCAAGCTCACCGTTATTACACGCAAAGCCTACGGCGGCGCTTACGACGTGATGAGCAGCAAGCATGTGCGCGGCGACATCAACTACGCCTGGCCGACTGCTGAGATCGCAGTCATGGGGCCGGAAGGCGCGGTCAATATCCTGTTCAAAGACGAGATCGAGCGCGCCGCAGACCCCACGGCGCGCCGCCAGGAACTTATCGCCTACTATCAGGAAAAGTTTGCCAACCCCTACGAAGCCGCCGCGCGCGGCTACATTGATGAGATCATCGAGCCGCGCGACACCCGCCCCAAACTCATCCGCGCGCTGGAAATGCTCAAAAACAAGCGCGACACCAACCCGCCCAGGAAGCATGGCAACATTCCATTGTAGCGGGCTAGCAGATTGCTCGTTGCATGCCAGCAAGCTGCCTGTAGATGTGCTATACTCTATGAGAGCAGAGCTACACAGCAGGAAGGAGAGGCACAGCGATGATTGAACGACTCCGCGCCGTGGTCGCTGAGGCAGAAAAGCTCTCAGAACAGGAACAGGAGCTATTGGCGAGCCGTTGGGAGGAATTGCTCGAAGAAGCGAAGTGGGAAGCAACCTTTGCCGACCCCAGGTCAGATCGGGCGCTGGATGCGCTGGTGAAGCGCGCCAAAGAGCAGGTCGCGCGCGGCGAAGTCTACGACACGCTGCGCGATGACTCATGAGATCACGAGTCACCAAAGACTTTCGAGCCTTGCTTGCTTCCCTACCAGCCTCTGTTCAGAAACAAGCCGAAGATGCCTATGCCCTCTTTCAGCAGAACCCCTATCATCCAAGCCTGCGCTTCAAGCCAACGAAAGGCAGAAGCGGCTACTATTCAGCAAGGGTAGGTATTCATTTTCGCGTTCTGGCCTATCAAGATGGCGAAGACATCGTATGGTTTTGGATTGGGAGCCATTCCGACTACGACAAGATTGTCGCCCAATTCTAGGCTTGTCTGATAGAACATCCATTTGCCCATAAACTTCTCCACACCCTGGAAATGCTCAAAAACAAGCGCGACACCAACCCGCCCAGGAAGCATGGCAACATTCCACTGTAGGAGACACTGATGAGAACCATACGCTGGAGTCTTTTTGAGGATGCCTTGAGCGTAACGCCAGAAGAGATCGAATTGGAACTTCGGGGGCAAGCCCCTGCACCCTGGGCGGATTTTCTTCTCAACCCGCGTCGCCTGCGCGGCAGCGACTTCCTCATGCGCGTGTCTCAGGGGCAATGGAGTGAGCATTGTCTGATTCAGGCTGTAAATGCGACAAGGCAATATTTAGCGTTGCCATATGGCCCCAGCGGAACAGCGCCAGATCAAGATCATGATGTGAGGGCTTATGAACTCTATTTTGAGAGGCTGGAAGCGGCTGGACTCGGCCAGCTCAAGCGCCCTGATCTCCTTCTATTTCGCAGAGAAGATGAGGCAAGCGTAAATAAAATCATTGAGAAGCTGGGAGGGGAGCAGGAGTTACCATTTATACCTGAAGAGCATCCAGCTATGGTGACATTGCTCTCAAAAGCAATTATCGCTGTTGAATGCGAGAATAGCCTCTGGAAAGTCCGACAAATGGCAGATTATGGCGCAAAGCTGACTCCGCAGAAGCGATTGGGTGGCAAGCCTGGCTTAAAAAAGAGGGCAGTACTCCCCACAGTGATTATCAAAGAAGAAGACCTCTCACCGTTAAGCAGGTGGCAAGTGGAGCGAGGCGTGCCTATCCATGTCTGGCAGGCTTTCTATGACCTGGCATTCGGGTTAGCCCTGGATGAGGCGCAGGAATTGATTGAGAGCGGTAAAATAGAACCAACAACACAAATATTTCAAGCGCCAGGCGGCGCAACGACAAAGAAGACCATCTACAAGTTTTACTATCATTATGCCTACCCGCTTGCCGAGGCTGTAGAAGAGCCAAAACTGGAGGCAGCTTCCATTACAGATAAGAATGGACACATCCTGCCGTATGTGAAGTTTATTGGTGGTACGCTAAAGATACATTCAGAGGCGCTGAGCAAACTTGACTCGGCTTCCAGCAGATAGCAGCAGTTTCCGGTGAGAGGATACTTGAAAGCATGCAGCCGCAAAGACTACCAGCCGCTGGACCGGCCCGCGAGGCGCTTCGGGAAAAGGGGCAGTTTTGGACGCCTGATTGGATTGCCCAGGCAATGGTGAGCTATGTGCTGCAAAGCGAGACTGACCATATTTTCGATCCGGCAGTCGGGGCAGGCGCCTTCTTCAAGGCGGCGAAAGTCATTGGTGAACGCCTGGGCAGCCGCATTGAACTGCTGGGCGCCGAGATTGATCAGGCGGCGCTCCAGCAGGCCGCCCAGCATGGCTTAACGGCAGATGATCTGGCCTCAGTGCAGATGAGCAACTTTGTCTTGCACCCGCCTGCCAGACGCTTCAACGCCATTGTCGCTAATCCGCCGTACATCCGACACCATCGCCTGCCTGCCGAGGTCAAGGCATATCTCAAAACGTACAGCGCCAATCTGCTAGGAGCCGCCATTGATGGCCGGGCAGGACTCCATATCTATTTCCTGCTGCGCGCGCTGCAACTGCTCGCCCCTGGGGGGCGGCTGGCGTTCATTATGCCCGCCGATACCTGTGAGGGCGTTTTTGCCCGCCCGCTGTGGGAGTGGATCACACAGCGCTATCATCTGGAAGCTGTCGTAACCTTCACCCCAGCCGCATCTCCCTTTCCCCAGGTAGACACCAACCCGATGATCTTTCTGATCCGCAAGACGGAGCCAGCGACGGACTTCTGGTGGACGCAGTGCGCTCAGGCAGAAACAACGCAACTCCAGACGTGGATCAGATCAGGCTTTGGCGCGGAGCCAGATGGCCCACTGCGCATTCACCACAGACCACTTAGCGAAGGTCTCTCCACTGGCCTCTCACGACCGCCAGCCGCCGAGCGCCAGTCTGGAATAGTCCTGGCCGATGTAGCGCGGGTCTGGCGTGGAATTGCTACGGGCGCCAACGACTTTTTCTTCCTGACCAGAGAGCAGGCCAGATCGCTGGAGATACCAGATGAGTTTCTGCGGTTGGCCGTCGGGCGCACGCGCGACGTGGATGGGAACACGATTACCCCAGGAATGCTTCAGCAGCTTCAAGCAGCCGGGCGACCTACATTGCTGCTGTCGCTGGATGGTCGACCCCTCGCTGGATTTCCACCAAGCGTACAGCACTATCTCCTGGAGGGTGAAAAACTTGGTCTTCCACAGCGACCATTGATCGCGCAACGACGCCCCTGGTATAAGATGGAGGTTCGCGCTGTGCCACCCTTTTTATTTGCCTATCTTGGCCGTCGGCACGCCCGCTTCATTCGCAACATCGCCAGTGTCATGCCCTTGACGGGCTTCCTCTGTGTCTACCCTCATGAAAGTGACCCGGCCTTCCTGGAGAAGCTCTGGAGCGCTCTTACCCATCCCGATACGCTTGCCAACCTTCCGCTGGTAGGCAAATCCTACGGGGCTGGAGCCATCAAGGTCGAGCCGCGCGCATTGGAGCGCCTTCCGATTCCTGCCTCAGCCTCAAGAGCAGCAGGGCTAGAAGCAGTCAAGCAATATAGGCAGCCAACGCTCTTCTCATGAGAGGCAGATGTAGGAAAAATGGGCTAGCTGGCTCATAGCATCATCACAAAGAAGTGACTCCTGGCTCTATAATAGCAGCGACGCCTGAAAGGCATACAAACAGCCGAGCGCCATGATATGCTATTGCTGAGTTTTCCTTTATCAGCGTCAAGCTGTTGACGCTTTTCAATCCCGGCAAGCAGTGTGCCATTCTATGCAGCCCAGTGACTTGCCGACTCTCACCTGAATCATGGAAAAAATGGCGCTTTTGTTGCCTTTCATGTGAACGCCGAGTGGGACAATTAACGCGTTAAGCGCTTAGTTGAGAAAGGGAAGAACCCCATGAGTTCCAGGAATGGCGAGACTGGCGGACTGCCAATTGTGTCACCGGCCAATATGATGCCGGTGCAGGTACTCCAGCGTGAGATCATTGCGCCAGAGACCGTCACGCTCTATCTCGTGCTGCCAGATACCGAGCAGGCTCCTGCGCCGTACCAGCCGGGGCAGTTCGTCACGCTGGCCCTGCCGACATTTCGCGGGACTATCTATCGCTCCTATTCGCTTTGTGGCGATGGACGGCCCGACCTGCCCTGGGAAATCACCATTAAGCGGCTCCACCTGGGTACCGTTTCCACCTACTTGTATGATAAAGTCAAAGAGGGGTCGATCCTCTTCGCAAGTATACCGCGTGGAACCTTCACCCTGCCCAAAAACCTCCAGCCAGGCGATCCACTAATTTTTGTGGCGGTAGGCAGCGGGATCACTCCCATTATGGGGATGCTCAGCGCGCTGGCGCTCCTCCCGCCGGAATACTGCCCACAGGTGCAACTGCACTACGCGGCGAGATCGCTGGCGGATATGATTTACCGCCGCGAACTACAAGAGATGGACCCTAGAGAGCGCTGGCTGAGCCGCTGGTTCTATCTCTCCTCTGATGGCAACCGCATGACACCAGAAGCCGTGTTGTCAAAGGCTGAACACCTGGCATTACAGGCGCATTGGTACATGTGTGGCCCTGAAACACTGAAGCGCGATCTGCACGGGCTGCTAGAAGAGTGTGAGGTTCCCGACGAGCAGGTGCATGCGGAAGTCTTTGCGCCGCAAACCAGCCAGGCTCAGACCATTGAGCGCGGAGGGAACGCTATCAGCGGCGGTTTGCCCAGCGTGGCGCAGGTTCGGGTGGAAGAAACGGGGGCGGTTCTGGACGCGCGGGCCAACGAGACACTGCTTGCCACTCTGGAACGACATGGCTATCGCCCCGATTTTAGCTGCCGGGCAGGAGCGTGTGGCGCCTGCAAGTTGAGGGTGCTTTCGGGGCAGGTAAGCCCCGTCGGCGAGGCGCTCAGCGCGGCTGAGCGTCGGGCTGGCTATGTCCTGAGTTGTGTTGCCATGCCCCAGGGAGATGTGACGCTTGCCTCCGGTGGACGAGCGCCAGCAGGAGGCGCAACTGTTGGAGCCGTTCCCGGGGCGATGATCAACACACGACACGCTGCCATTATGCGCACTCGCTTGACCGCGCTGCTGGCAGTAGGCGGGCTGGTCTTTGGCTCCTGGATGCTCACCAATCACAAGCCAGCAAGCACTCTGGCAAGCTCTCAGCCGAAAACGGGCGTCACTCCCACCCAGGCCAGCCAGGGAAACACGCCAACCGCTGCCCCTTCCGGGTCTACACCCAGGCCAGGCGTAACGCCCACACCCAGGCCAGGAACAACACCTACACCCCGGCCACAGGCAACGCCAACGCCGAAGCCAGGGGTAACGCCAACGCCGACGCCCAGGCCGCCGACGCCGACGCCAACACCGAAACCTCCGAAACCAACGCCAACACCTACCGCCACATCAGGAACCTCGTAACCCTACACAGGCTAGAAGGCGCCACATGATGCAGGCCAGCATTGCACAACAAGAATACCGGCTGGTAGAGCAAACGACCCGGATGATGGCGACAGACGTGAGCGTACACGTAGCCGTTCCGCCTGCGGAAGAAGCCAGCGCCCAGGCGGCTATAGCCGCCTGTATGGCGTGGCTCAGAGAAGTCGAGCAGCGGCTGACTCGTTTCAATCCTGAGAGTGAACTGTGCCAGTTGAACAACGCCGCTGGTCATTGGCGCGGCGTTTCCCGGCTCACCTTTACTGCTGTGCAGGAAGCACTAATCGCCGCAGAAATGAGCGACGGTCTCTTCGATCCGACTTTGCTGCCACAACTGGAGGCGCTAGGCTATGATCGAGACTTTGCGCAGATTACCAGCGAGGCGGCCACACTGCCCGAAACGCAAACAGGCCCTTCGGCCTCCGACGGAAGCTGGCACAGGATTCAGATGGACGCCAGGCGCCAGCGCATCCATCTCCCTGAAGGGACACGGCTCGACCTGGGTGGGATTGCCAAGGGCTGGGCAGCAGATGCCGCGCTGAAACGCTGCTTTCGCTCCTTCGAGAACGTCATTATCAACGTTGGGGGCGACCTGCGCCTGCGCGGCCAACGTCAGCCGGATGAACACTGGGCAGTCGGCATTCGTGACCCACGCTACGATCACCGCCCAGGCCCAACGCCAAATATCGCTGTCCTGACGCTGGGTCAGGGCGGCCTGGCAACCTCAGGAGGTACCCATCGCTTTTGGCAGCAGGGAGGCCAGCGGCGGCATCATCTGCTTGACCCGCGCACTGGCCTTCCAGCCAATGTCTGGATTTCCTTTACAGGAGAAGAAGAGATGGAAGAAGCCGAATCGGCCCGCCTGATCGCCACCGCTACTGCTCTGGCGCCAACCACAGCCCGCGCCGAAGCTGCCACGAAAGTGGCGCTGTTGCGCGGCTATCCCGACGCGCTCCATGCGGTGGAGCAAGCCTGGGCAGGAGCCGCCCAGGTAAAGGCCGATAAAGGCGTGGCATTGCTGCTCGTCCTTGGCACGGGCGAGGTTGTCTTATCCGCAAACATGCAGGCATATCTTGATACCTGCGGTGGAGGAGGCATGGTATGGATGTGACTCTGTTGGCGAGCAGCCTTTGGGGGCAAAGACCCAGCACGCTGGCGGAGGCCGCAGCAGCCCCCAGCCCGCTGCTTTGGTATCTGACACGCACCACCGCCGTATCAGCCTATGTGACGCTGACCTTTGCCGCCATGCTCGGCATGGTGCGCGGGGTGGCGCGTGGGTCTGGCGAGCACTTATCCTGGGTCGTAGATGAACTTCATCAGGTGCTGGCGACAATCTTCGCTGCCCTGGTGGTCTTGCATCTGGTCACATTGATCTATGATCCTTTCCTTCCCTTTTCATTGGGGAATATCCTCCTGCCTGCCGACGAACCCTATCGCCCGCTGGCCGTCGATCTGGGGGTCGTCGCCCTCTACACGCTGGTAGTCGTCCTATGCAGCACGTGGATACGCCGCTCCATTCCCTATCGCTTCTGGCGCATGCTGCACTATGCCAGCTTTGCCACCTTTGTCCTGGTCACACTTCACGGGCTTCTGGCGGGCAGTGATGCTGGCGAACTCTGGATGCGAGCACTCTACGCGGGAGCCTCCGCTGCCATTGGTTTTCTGGTCTTGATGCGCTTCCTCAATCGGCCCCGGCGCGAGCCAGCTCCAGAGGAGTTGCCAGAGGATGACGATGATGATGACGAATTTGTCATCATTCCAGCATCGCCACGTCGGCCTAATAAATGGCCGTACAGGGGGTCATAAGGCGTAGCTCCTTCATCGCCAGGAAGCTTCATTGGCTTAGCCTTTTCCTGCCCGAACATAGAGCCTGTTGTTTCTCTCCAGATCCCTATAAGAATGCCAGCCCTCACCCTCACGTCCAAAAAATGTATCGAGAGCCGTTCGAACCAGATTAAGCGCAATGCGATTGCGATCTTGGAAGGTGGAGGGAAAATACTCTTCAAGGAACTTTACAATAAATCCCCAGGATACTCCCTCATTTTGCATCTTCTGCATGAAGCCAGCATCATGTTCGAGGGCTTCCAGGGCTTTGCGCTTGCAAATCTCTAAAACATCTGGGCCTTCCTGATCAACTTCATCCGCTGTAAGCTGGTCCTCTTGTGCCGTAACATCGGGCTTTGCCATGTCACCTTGCTTGTGCAGTAAAGCCTGCTTGATGAGATGCTGATACTCAGCTTGCAATCTGCGCGCAAAAGTATCAACGGAACCCTTTGTATAGGTTGGGTCAAGCGCACTGTACATATGCTCAAACGAGAGTACGCGCAGCGGAACAGGATAGGGGGTACCGCTGACCGAACTCCAAAAAACGCCTTGCCCAGCAATGGGTTCATTCAAGAGGGTGCTGAGGAGGTCTTCACTAAAATGCGCATTGGCACGCTGGAGGTTCAGAAGATCGGCGGATGAAAGCAGATGGAAAATGAACCAGTTATCTCCCTGGCTGAGTATTTCCGTAGGGATACTCCCCGGCTGCTGTGTAATGAGTAAGGCCCCAAGGTCGTATTTGCGACCCTCCTTTACCCAGGTGATATAAGGTTCCGCAGCCGAGGCTCGCTCATTCAGCACGGCCTGTGCTTCCTCAACAACTGCAATGGTAGGAATAGTTTTTGGTTCTGCGGCAGTAAACTCTGCTTGATTTCTGTCAAATATCTGTCGTAGAATCAAACCTGAAAGAACCAGAGCCGGGCCGCTACGCATCTGCGAGACATCAACAATACATAGCTTCCCTTCAGAAAGAGCGCCAAATAGCATATCCATGAGTTGGCTTCCGGGGTCATGAAGCATTTGCACAATGGTAGTCATGTTTCCACGTGCAGCCAGCGCCTCAATTTCTTGCTTGTTGTCAAGTTGAAGAAGGCGCATAATCTCCTTAAGAGGAGTTTGGTTTTTATTAGGGGAGATGAGATTTACCAGTTCCACCCAACCTTCCTGGGACACCGCTGCGAGCTTACGCACATTTTGCTGTTCTTGCCGCTCTGCTGAAAGCGCAATGCCAATGACATCGGCTGGCTTGAGCCGACGAAGGTCTAATTTGATCCCCCCGGCAACAAACGACTGATAAAAAGCACTCGGAGCCTTACGTGACGTAAAGACCACCAACTTATCTTGCAAAGTAGGAACATCACATAGTCCAGCCCGCCCTTTATCATCAGGCCAGAAATACTCTCCATCGCGGTCAAAAATAATCGTCCCAACAGGAACTTGTTTGCCACTACGCTTTTTAACAGTGGGCGTCTGCTCATAAAGCTTGCTAAAGAGTAATTTGTTGAGATTTGATTTACCGAACCCTGCGCGCGCCAGAATGAACGAGCGTCGGGAGACAAGATTTTCAATGGGAAATTTGATAAGCACATCCGGTTGTTCCATCATCTGCATCCAATCCTCGATAACAACATCCTGCCCTTTCTGAGCGTAGATATATTCCCCCAAGGCTAAGTAGCCGATGGAGGCCCCATTTCTATTGTGTCCAGCGATTTCCCGTAACACTTCTTCAGAAGGAAAAGCCACCGGGCTACCGACATGAGGGAGCCTACGATGTGATGGAGCAAAGACCAACTTCCCATGCGCGTTTATTCTCAGCACGCCAAGTACTCGAATATTGACACGGTATTTCAGATATTGCTTGCGTAAATCTTCAGGGATAGGGCGATTATCTTGAACGGCGCGGATATTAAACTCCTCACCGGAACCGCTAGCAAGTTTGCCTTCTGAAGAAAGAGAAACGATTCTTCCAAGCACCGCAGCATCGGGTGTTTCTAGTTGAACCAGAAGAAACTGTCCGTGCATCGGGATGCTTTGGAAATGGCTCTTGTAGGGAAGGGTTAAATCTGCATGAAACTCCAGACCACCTTCGCGGAAACCACGAAAGACACCAACAATATGAGCGCGGGAGAAGAGGTCGATAGAACCCATCGGCAAGCTCCCCTATTCATAGCGCCTGCGCGCTGGATCATCCACTTGGAGACGAAAGGTATCCAGCACTGGAGCCTCATCATCAAGGGCGCGGCGGATGCCCTCATAGATGTAATCTTGTAGCACAGCAAAATCAAAGTCTACTAAAGCTGCGCTCTCATGAGCTTTTTGGAGGCAGAGCGGATAAAACGGGACAGGGAACCCGTTGATAGCATCTGCCAACATGTAACCAAGAATATCTTGCGCTTCAGATACCTGGGAGAGATAAATATCAATCGGCCAGATCGGATCACGACGGTTACTCCCAAACTTCACAAAGAACAGCTTGCCCCCAACAAACTGACCATCATCGTGGGCATATTCTCTCCAGAGGTAAGACTTTTCCTCGATCTCCCTAGGAATCTCCAAGTATGCAGGGTAATCTGTCGTGAGGATATTCTCAAGCATCATTGCCAGCCGATAGCGTGTAAGAACCTTGCTCTGTTTAGCAACACCGGCCAGATACAACTTTCTGCGATTTTTCCGTTTCTGGGCCTCAATGCCCTCACCAATACCCATCAGGTATTGCTTAAACAAATCCCCAGCAAAGACTTTGCTACGAAGCAAACCATCATAGATAATTAATGTATCTGTTCCAAAGTCCTTCTTCCTCAAGAGGTGAAAGAGGATTGCCCATTCAACAAGTTCTCTATAATCCTGTATCCAACTTGGGCTGGTTGGCCGACCATCGGCATCACTGCGGATCATAGGACTGAGGTCTTGCAGGTGGCTCACGCCTAAATAGGCCATCACTTCCCCAAGCGGAGTGCTTGGACTCCCATCTTCGTTGAATTGTCTGGCACTGAGGCTGGCAACACTGGTCGTGGGGGTAATAGCTTCCAGACAATACTCATTATTACTAGAATCAACAATCCTCACAAGCTGCATCAAAAAGGGGTCAAATTGCAAGCTATTATTTCCCCCATCAGTTGCCACCAGGGATATGGATGTTGTTGTCCTTGGCTGAATGAGCCGGATCGCGCCACGCAGGGGGCGAATTTCTTCCCTTAGCTTATCAAGAACCACGCGATCAGCCATCATACGCTCTACGATCTCTCGCCTTAAAGCCCTTTGGCTCTCTGGATCAATCATAGCCAGGCTCCTTCTAAGTGGTCCATCCGGTAAGTATCTGCTATAATACGGGCATCTGCTTGCTGGAGGTGCCCGATGCCCCGTCCCCTGCCCACACGTGACCTGACGCCCGAGGAACGCGCTGACCTCGAACACCTGACCCGCTCCCGAACA
>DATBHW010000045.1 GCA_036557285.1 Ktedonobacterales bacterium | reverse complement strand
CAAGATGATGGTGCTCTTGCGCAAGCTGGCGGACAAGGGGCATACGATTGTGCTGGTGACGCATGCGACCAACAACATCAATGTGTGTGACTATGTGTGCTTTCTGGCGCAGGGAGGACGCCTCGCTTACTTCGGCTCGCCCGACGGGGCCAAGGAGTTTTTCGGCAAGAGCGAGTTTGCCGAGATTTACACGGCGCTCGAAGCGACTGACGAGGCTGCCAATCTTCCTGAAGAGGCTGAAGCGCGCTTCAAGGTCTCTCAAGCCTATCAGGACTATGTGGCGCAGCCGCTCAGAGAAGCCAGCGCAGCCCCTGCTGGAACTATGCCGCTCAGCGAGATCAAGCGGGCAAAGCGCGGCAGCTTCTGGAAACAATTTTCCCTGCTTTCGCTGCGTCGGCTGGAACTGCTGAAAAACGATGTACCTACGCTGCTCGTTTTGCTCTTGCAGGCGCCGCTGGTCGCTATTCTGCTGATGGTCTTGATTCGCTTTGGGCTGGGGCCTGGCATTCTGGATGGGGACAGCATCATCCAATGCCAGCCGCAAATCCGCACAGCGACAGGCCAGGTGCTGATAGTGCAGGGCGTGTCCACGCAGGGTAATGTTGTGACCTGTGATCGGGTGCTGACATTCCTTCAGACGAATCCAGACGGGATCGCCTACGCCCAGGCGCGCGGAGGCGCTAACCAGGCGCTGCAAGATTTTGAGGTGGCCGGGCATAACGGCGACGCGCAGCGGATAGTCTTTATGCTGTCGCTGATTCCAATCCTCTTTGGTCTCCTTGGTGGCTCGCGCGAGATCGTCAAAGAGGTGGCGGTCTATCGGCGCGAGCGCGCGGTGAATCTGGGGATCATGCCCTATATGCTCTCCAAGCTCATTGTCTTTAGCCTGCTGACCCTGCTGCAAATGGCGGCGATGGTGGTCATCGTAGACCTCTTTGAGCCGCTGCATCAAGGCATCTTTCTCCCTGTGCTGCTAGAGACGTATATTACGCTGGCGCTGGCCGGGATAGGGGGAGTGCTGCTGGGCTTTGTGGTTTCTGCCTGGGCAGCGAATGAGGACATGGCGGCGAGTCTGCTGGCGGTGGCAATCGTGCCGCAGGTCATCTTCTCAGGGGTGGTGGTTCCACTGAAGGATGTTGTGTCGCAGAGTGTAGCGATGATTTTCCCGCTGCGCTGGGCCATGTCAGGGCTGGGTTCCTCGCTGGGTCTGCATAGCGATCTGATTGGCGGGGATCGGCTCTTTGGCGATAGCTATCTCTATCACTCTACCCTGTACTCCAGCTATACACCAGCCAACGCCACGCAGCATCTTATTCTCTGCTGGATTGTCATGGGTGTGATTAGTATCGTCATGATTTTGCTGATTGGACTGGCCTTGAAGCACAAGGATGCTCGAAAATAGAGTAATCAGCACAGCCCCCGGCGAGAGCGAAGTTCTCTGAGACAGCAGGAGCGCGCGCCAATTATAGCGCGCTCCTGCTGTGGGCGCTGTATAGAAGCGCAGCGCCCGGCGCTACATCCCGTTGTTTCCGTTCATCGGATTTCCCTGGGGAAGCAGTGGCGTGGGCCTTGCAGAACGTACCGGGGTGCGCAGGCTCATGCCAGTGATCTGGTCCATGTTCTGTGATGGCTCCATGCCATAGCTGCTCGGCAGGTTGAACGCTTCGATGGATTCTTTGAGCTGGCGCGCCAGATAAGCCAGGCGCTCGATGCTCTGGGCGGTCTGACGAGTGCCGACGCTGTACTGGTTGGTAATATCAGAAGCCGCCTGCATTTCCTGCGCGACTAAGACGGATGTGTCGCGCTGTTGCTTGGCAACCTGGTTGATAACCTCTACCAACTGGCTTTGCTGGTCAACCACGCTGCCAATAGATTCCAGGGCCGTTCCAGCATTGCTTGCCAGCCCCATCCCTTCGGAGACTCGCTGCTGGCTTTGCTTGGTGGCTTGAATGGCCTGGTTCGTTTCCTCGATAATGGTCTGAATCAGATGCGAGATCTGACCAGCTTCTTCCTTGACCTGCTCGGACAGGTGGCGGATGTTAGTGGCGACCATATTAAAGTTGCGCCCATTAGCCCCAGCCGCCGAAGCGTGGATGGCGGCGTCGAGCGCCAGGCGGTTGGTCTGGTGAGCGATGTTGGTAATGACCTCGACCACGCGGGTGATTTCCTGGCTGCGGCGTGTCAACTGCCCCACGCGATTGGTTGTCAGTTTGACATCCTCTTGTATCTGGTTCATCCCAGCGATGCTTTGTTGAACAGCTTCATAGCCTGCCTGAGCATGCCCACGCGCGCTGTACGCCACCCGCGCCAGGGTGTAGGTATCCTCGGCAACGCGGTGGTTCGACTCGGCCATCTGCCCGGCCTCGTCTGTGGCGTGGATGATCTGCTCCATCTGGCGCTCGGACGCTTCCACTAGGAAGGCAGACCGCTGCAAGACAACCGCTGCGGCTGCTTCGATTTCGCGCGCAGTTGACTGCACCCGCAAAACCAATCCCCGCAGCTCATCAAGCATATATTTGAGCGCATTGCCCAGCACATCGTTGGAGGAGCGCGGCTGAATGTCATGTGAGAGATCGCCCGCCGCAAGCGTGGTTGCCACCTGAAGGATCTGATTGAGGTAGCTCATCATATATTCCAGGGCCAACCCCAGGCGATCCTGGTCGGAGGTGCGGTGGACCTGAACCCCCAGATTGCCCTGGGCGATCTGGTCGGCAAGCTGGCTGGTCTCCTCGAAGTAGCGATCAATGGCATCGAATGCGCGCGCCAGGTCGCCCACTTCGTCGCGGCGCTGAGCCATCCTGTCTTGCAAGTCAGCCATCTCCTGGCTCTGGTACATGGTCTGGCCCGTCGCCAGATATTGCGCGGAGTTGGTAATTGCCAGCAGCGGCTGGGAGATATTCCGGCTGAGCAGATAGGCGATAGCGGTTGCCAGGACAATCAAGGCCAACGCCAGCCCAAGGCTCAGCAGTTGTGTCTGAGTGATCTGTTGATCAAGCTGTGTATTCAGGGTGGCGACCGGAGCCAGCACCTCTGATTCTGGCAAGACCAGTACCACAGCCCAGGGTATGCCCTCTACCTGATCGAAGGCCAGATACTTCGGATTCCCTTGCAGAGTGAGAGTCGCGCTGCCACTCTTGTCTTTGGCTAAGTTCTGCTTGAACGTGGTAGCATCCTTGACCTGCTGATCCAGGGGTACGTCCAGCCGCTGTCCGTTGTCTGGGCCTGCCAGTTGAACGCCAAAATCCTGCTGGCCCTGGTCTGGCATGCTGATGATGTTACCATCCTGTCCAACCAGGAAGGCGTAGCCATTCTGACCAATTTTCGCCGGAAGCGCGCTCAGGAGATTGCTCAGCGTGACATCACGCCCAACAGCGCCCAGAAAATGGCCTTTATTATCATAGACCGGGGCAGCGGAGGTAATCAGCAGACCCTTACCCGTGGCATCAAAGTAAACCGACGTGAGTACTGGCAGCTTTTTGGGATCGTTCTTTTGATTGGCTGCCACAAACCAGGGACGTTTGGTAATATCAAAGTCAGGGGGTACTATGTGCGCTAAATCAGCATTATGCTTGGGATTCTTTGGATCTGGCGCGTAATAGCGCGTAATGCCGAGGGCGGTACCAATATAGGTCGGATATTGGTCCTGGTCGTAGTGCGCCTTGAACACCGCATCTATGTAGGTCAGGATATTGATTTGCTGCTTCATTGTTGGCGTTATTTCGGTGATCGTGTTGGGCAGGAAGAGACTATCTGGATCGGTGACGGGGTTATACCACTGACCCTTGATTGGGTCTTGAGCTACCGTCTCGAACTGATCATAGACTCCAGCGCCAAAAACATCGGGGTTGGAGAGTAGATACCCGGCGTAATTTGCCAGTTCCTGGGTAGTGTTGGCGATCAATTGCATCTGCTTACTGATGGTCTGATCGATATTGCTGGCCTGTGTCTGCAACGCCTGCTGGGCGTTGGTCATCAGCGCAGTGCTGCTGGTGCTGCGCGCCTGGCTGTTCATGGTATTCATCTGGAACAGCGAGATGAGAATGCTGGCGATCAGAGGCAGGAGGGCTGCCACCAGCAGACCGATCAACACTTTGCTGCCGATGGTTGAGAAGAATGGTTTGCGATACGGTAGAGAGCGCATGGGAAACCTCCCTATCAGTTCGTCCCGTCTGGCATCAGGTACGCGGTGGCATAGTGAGAACCGCGCTCATAGGTTTATGATACACCGGCCCCTGAGAGCATGCCGCCGGAATAGGGGCGCTCTTCCAGGCGCTTTCAGCTTGCTCGCCCGCTTCACCTGGGCGTTTACAAGACGCTGGGCAAGCAATGGGCCGTAAGGCTGGAAAGAGTATATCATGCCCGGCAAGCTATCGAGCGTGAACCTTTCTGCTCGCTGCTGGTGGACTATCCTGGGGCGAAGTCATCTAACCTGCTTCCGCGAGGGCGCGGTCATGATCTATTTCAATAGGAAAGCAGTCCTATTGTTTTTTGCAAAAAGTGCGCTGAAATGGGGGCAATGGGGAAGAGGCGCCTCTTCCCCATTGCGCAGAAGTCCCCTTCGCGGTACTCTGTGAGGAGAAGAGACGTTCTCACGATACACTTCAGGAGGTCCAGCGATGCCAGCATTAGAGAATAAGGTGGCTATTGTGACCGGAGCCGGGCGGGGCGCTGGACGCGCTATCGCTCTGGTGCTTGCCCGCGAGGGGGCGAGCCTGGTAGCTGTTGGGCGAACCAGGACTGATCTTGACCGGCTGGCGGCGGAGATTACTGCTGCCAACGGGGTCTGTGAGCCGCTTGACGCCGATGTCGCCAGTCCCGCTGATGCCCGGCGCATCGCTGCGCAGACGTTGGAACGCTTCGGGCGGATTGATGTGCTGGTCAACAACGCGGGTGTTGGCGGCCCCGTGAGCCGCGTCGAAGAAACGCCGGTGGAAGAATGGCGGCGCACGCTGGATGTCAACCTGACTGGTCCGTTTCTTTGTTCGCAGGCTGTTTTGCCAGCGATGAAGGAGCAGCGCAGCGGGCATATTATCATGATCTCGTCGGGCGCGGGCAAGCAGGGCTATCCGAACATGGCGGCGTATTGCGCCAGCAAGTTCGGGCTGCATGGCCTGGCGCAATCGCTGGCCGCTGAGGTGAGCGACCTGAATATCCGGGTGACGACGATCATGCCCGGCAGCATAGCCGAGACGGGCTTCTCAGGACAGCGCAAAGGTTGGATGCCTCGCCCTGGCGCAAAGTATTTGCGCCCCGAAGACATCGCAGATGCGATCCTCTTTCTGTTGCAACAGCCGCCCAGCGCCTGGACTCAGGAGATGAGCCTCTGGCCCTTCAAGACGTATCATGCAGGCGAATGAACGCCTGCCGTCTGTAGCGCCGCCTTCCAGGCGGCTAGACGACTTGCCGCCTGGAAGGCGGCGCTACAAGTGATATGCGCCGAGATGTGAGATTAGATCGCTGGCGCTGCCTCGCGGGCCTGGCGAACGCTGAAGTAGACCGCCCTGGGGTGATGCGCCACGATGGCTGCGGTGGACTGTTCCGGCACAAGCTGGTGTGAGATAGTCAGATCGACGCCGATGGTTTCGCGTACCGGCAGCGCCCGGAATACTTTGACGTGATCTTCCAGTTCGGGGATGGCCGGATAGCCCCAGCTATAACGTTTGCCTTGCTCTGCCAACAGCCCAAGTTCGCGGCGCACAATACGATGGACGTATTCGGCCATACCCTCGGCCATCTCTGCGCCCAGCCCGTGAATGTAGTAGGCGGCGGAGTAGTCGCCGCTGGCCTGTAGCTCGTCAATCAGGTCGGTTGTCTTCTGGCCGACAGTGACGACTTGCAGCGCGACCACATCCTTGCGCCCTGATGCCACCGAAGCGAAGTAATCAGCCAGACAGAGCCGCTCCTGGTCTGGCTGGCGCGGCATGGTGAAACGCTCGATCTCGCGGTTATGGTCCTGCGGGTCGTAAAGAATCAGTTCGTCGCCATCGCTCTGGCAGGGATAATAGCCGTAGACGGCTTTTGGCTCCATGTAGCGCCGCTGGCGCGCCTCGCGCAGCATGCGCTCCAGGCGCGGCTCGAAATCTTCGCGGACCAGCCGTTTGAACTCCTCGCCATGCGCCTTGCCGCCCCAGTGCAGGCGATAGAGTGTGTTGAGGTCCATACACGCGGCCACCTCTTCTAGCCCGATGCGCTCCAGCACGCGCGGCCCCCAGAAGGGCGGCGTTGGCAGCGTGTCGAGCGCGAAACGGCTGCGGTCCAGCGCGATGACCGCTGGAGCCTGCGGTTTGCTCGCGGCCTCGTTGGCTCTGCTTTCGGCGGCCTGCTGAGCATTCTGGGCAGCTTCGATGGCCTCGCGCCTGATCTGCGCGACAAACGATTCGCGCCTCTGTGGGTCGGAGAGCTTATCCATGATCTCCAGCCCCTCGAAGGCGTCTTTGGCATAGAACAGCCCCGATTCATAGGGCGCTTTCTGGTCGTCGTCGCCCACGAAGATGATGCGCCGGCCATAGGCGCGGTTGATTGCCGCGCCGCCCACGATGACGGGGAAGCGCAGCCCGCGCTTGTGCAGTTCCTGTACGCAGAGCGGCATCTGTTTAGAGGTGCTGACCAGCAGGGCGGAAAGGCCGATGGCGTCGGCCTGTACCTCCGTCGCTTTGTCAATGATGGTATTCAGCGGCACCTGCTTGCCCAGGTCATAGACGGTATAGCCGTTATTCGAGAGAATGGTGTTGACCAGATTTTTGCCGATGTCATGCACATCGCCAAAGACGGTTGCCAGCACGACTTTGCCCTTCGTATAGCCCTCTTTGCGCTCCAGAAAGTGTTCCAGATGCGCTACGGCGCGCTTCATGACTTCGGCTGATTGCAGGACAAAGGGCAGAATCAGTTCGCCCGCCCCAAACTTATCACCGACATCCTTCATGGCCGGAAGCAGGACTGTGTTCAAGATTGTTACGGCAGCCTGGGAGAGTTCGGCGGTAGGCTTGCGCGCGGCTACTAAATCCTGATAGGCTTCCGGCCCAAAGCCTTCATCGTCTGAACGGGCCAGCCGCTCTAGCAGCGCCTGATCCAGCAGCGTCTCGATGCCCTCTTTTTTGCGGTGCAGAATCTGATAGTGAATCTTCTCGTCAGTCGTCATGCCTTCGGTGGGGTCGGCTTTCTCTTGCTCCTTCTTCTGCGCCCCGTGCTGCTCGAAATACTCGATGAAGCGCGGCAGGGCATCGGCTCGCCGATTCAAGAGCAGGTCGTCGGCCAGTTCGCGCTGCTCAGCGTCAATTTCAGCGTAGGGCGTGATGTGCGCTGGATTGACGATGGCCGCGTCCAGCCCGGCCTGAACGGCATGAAAGAGAAAGACGCTGTTCAGGACGGCGCGGGCGTGCTGGGCCACGCCAAAGGAGACGTTGCTGACGCCCAGGATGGTGAGCGCGCCGGGCAGTTCGGCTTTGATGCGCCGTATGCCTTCAATTGTTTCGACGGCGGCGCTTTGCAGTTCCTCCTGCCCGGTGGTGACAGGGAAGGTCAGCGTATCGAAGATCAGCGCGTCGGGCCGCAGGCCATATTCTGTTGTGCAAATCTGGTAAATGCGCCTGGCAATCTCGAACTTGCGCTCGGCGGTTTTGCCCATGCCCTCTTCGTCAATGGTCAGCGCGACTACGGCGGCGCCGTGTTCTTTGGCGAGCGGCAGTACTGCCTCGATGCGCTGGCGTCCATTCTCCATGTTGATGGAGTTGATGATGGCCCGGCCAGGGTAGCTCTCCAGCGCGGCTTGAATGACGTTGGCCTCGGTGGAGTCGAAGACCAGCGGCGCTTCGATGCCCATTGAGAGCTTTTTGACGGTGCGGCGCATCTGCTCGGCTTCATCACTGCGCTCGGTGAGGGCCACCTGCACATCCAGCGTATGCGCGCCACCCTCCACCTGCTCGCGGGCAATCGCCAGCAGGGTATCGTAATCATCGCTTAGCAGCGCCTGTTTGGCTTTCTTGCTGCCGGTGCTGTTGACGCGCTCTCCGACCAGCAGCGGCGGCGGGTCTTGTATCAGCGGGGCCGCATGAATGCCGCTGGCGACGTAGGGGGCGCTGGTAGTTAAAACTGCGCCCCCGCCGTTGGCGAATGCACTCGCTGCTGCGGGCCAGCGGCCACCAGATCCCTGTTCAGGGACTCCCCCAGCACCGGAGGTAGCGTGGCCGTTCTGCGCCGGGCGCGGCTTGCGCGTCACGCCGGAGACCGCCTGGACGATCTGGCGCAGGTGTTCGTGGGTGTTGCCGCAGCAGCCTCCCACGATGTTGACGCCAAGTTCTTCGACAAACTCGCGTAACGCTTCGGCCATTGGCGCTGGCTCCATCGGGTAGACGGCTTTACCGCCCACGTTGAGCGGGATGCCCGCGTTGGGGATCGTCGAGATCGGCAGGGGGCAGTTCTCAGCGAGATAGCGCACCGGCTCGCGCATATGCTGCGGGCCAGTGGAGCAGTTCAGTCCAACCACGTTCACCCCCAGGTTGACGAGGATGGTCATGGCGGCGGCAATATCGGTCCCCAGCAGCATGCGCCCGCTGGTATCCAGCGTCACCTGCGCCTGAATGGGCAGCGTGCGCCCCAGGTCGTTGAAAGCGCGGCGAATGCCCGCGATGGCGGCGCGCACCTCCAGAATGTCCTGGCTGGTCTCGATAATCAGCAGGTCAACGCCGCCTTCGATGAGCGCGGCAGCCTGCTCGCGGAAGATTTCAGCTAGCTGCTGATAGGTGATATTGCTCAGCGCGGGGTCATCGGAGGATGGCAGCATGCCGGTGGGGCCGATGGACCCGGCGACGAAACGCGGCTTTTCGAGCGTGCTGTAGCGGTCAGCGACGCGGCGGGCAAGCTGCGCGGCGGCAAGGTTAATCTCGCGGGTGCGCTCGCCCAGTCCATACTCGTCGAGCTTCATCCGGCTGCCGGTGAAGGTATCGGTCTCCAGCACATCGGAGCCAGCCTCCATAAAGCCGCTGTGGATTTCTTCGATAACGTCGGGCCGGGTGATGACCAGATATTCGTTGCAGCCCTCGGTGCGTTCGCCGCCGTAATCGGCTGCCCCCAGATGATAGTTCTGGATGTTGGTACCCATTGCGCCGTCAAAGATGATGACGCGGCGCTGAAGTTCTTGTAAGAAGCGGCTGTGATGCTGTGTGCTGTGGTTGCTGCTCATAATTAGATACTTCTCCTCCCTATTCCACTCGTCCCCGCTACGTGGCCCAAAACGATAGTCTGAAACTGGCGCAAACGGCAAAAGGATGGAGCGCAGCAAGCAGGGCGCTGCCCTCCATGAGATTGCTTCTTCGCGTAGTATCAGGATTTCTTAGAGCATTATAGCATTGCGAAAGTTTCACAGCAAAGGTCGGCTGTTGGCAGAGTCTGTTGATCCCCCATCTCCTGCTGATCCGGCTCTCGCCCTGCCGTTCCTCTGGCCCCAAGAACGGGACCATTGCCTGGTTTCTTCATTGCCTTGCGCAATATAGCCAATCGCTGCCAACCCTCCAGCCACCAAGCAACCTGCCATGCCCACTGTCGTTGCTATGAGCAGCAAAATACCACCGATAGCCGGAAGCTGTCCTGTGATTCCCCAGACTACCGCCAAGAGGATACACACCGTTCCAGTCAGGACGCTGAGTATCCAGGCCACCAAATAGGCGGCGCGGTACCAGCGATTTGCCGGTTCCTGTTCCTTAAATGCTAGCGGCATCGCAAAGAACAGTCCTCCCGTGACCACCAGAGCAGTGAGCACGGTCCAAGCGATCACAGCCTTGTCCGGCTGGAACACGAACTCTTCCAGCATCATTACGCACGTAGCCAGGCCGAGCAAGAGGCCCATGCCACGCAAGAAAAGGTTTTTCTGTTTCTGCCCAAACATGGCTCGTTGCTCCTTGCCTGGGGGCTTTCTGTTTAGCAGCCACTCTGGTGCGTGCCGCCAGCGCGCTTTTCGCGCTTCCCCTGCTATTGTAAGGCAAGAGCATTCAGCTATCAAGCCCGCCTGGCGGTTCCTACCAGCGGGTTTTTAGCGGCCCCTATCTTGCTGCGTATGCAGCAGAGGTATGCTATAATCGGTCATGACCGGGTGTGAGCGCCACCTGGGAGTTCACTGGCGCCCGCCTGTGTTCGCAGCTAGCAAAGGAGCTATGGTGATGGACTTCTCGCTCAGCGACGAGCAGATGGAGATTCAGAGGACGGCGCGCGCATTTGCCGAAGAGGTCATTCAACCGCGCGCCGAAGAGATGGACCGAACCGGCGAGTTTCCGTATGATATTGTGCGCCAGATGGGCGAACTTGGCCTGCTGGGGCTGCCGTTCCCCGAAGAGTACGGCGGCGCTGGGGCTGATTTTCTCTCGTATTGCCTGGCGCTTGAAGAGATCGGGCGTGGCGACGCCTCGGTAGCCATTACGATGGAGGCGCATGTCTCGCTGGGCTGCATGCCGTTCGCTCTTTTTGGAACGGAAGAGCAAAAGCAGCGTTATCTGCCGCCGCTGGTCCAGGGCAAACAACTCTGGTCGTTCGGGTTGACCGAGCCAGGCGCGGGGTCCGACTCCGGCAGCACGCAGACGCGCGCGGAACTGCGCGACGGGCAGTGGCGTATCAATGGGTCCAAGATGTTCATTACGAACGCCGGTACGGATATGTCCGCAGGCGTGACGATTGCGGCAGCCACCGGACGACGGCCCGATGGCCGCCCGGAAGTGACCAATATCATCGTTCACCAGGGAACGCCAGGGTATCATATTGGCAAGCCGCTCAAAAAGATGGGCTGGCGCGCCTCAGACACCCGTCCACTCTCCTTTGAGGATTGCCAGGTACCGGCAGAGCAGACGCTGGGCCAGTGTGGCGAAGGTTTTCGTCAGTTTATGCAGATTCTGGACGGCGGGCGCGTGGCAATTGCGGCCATGAGTGTGGGTCTGGCGCAGGCGTGCCTGGATGAATCGCTGAAATATGCTCGTGAACGCCAGCAGTTCGGCAAGCCCATCAGCGCCTTCCAGGCGATCCAATTTAAGCTGGCCGATATGGCGATGGAGATCGAGCTTGCGCGGCTGATGTATTATAAGGCTGCGTGGCTGCATATGCAGGAACGACCTTATAGTAAAGAGGCGGCGATGGCAAAGCTCTTTGCCTCCGAAGCAGCCAAACGAGCCGCCGACCAGGCTGTGCAGATTCACGGCGGCTATGGCTTTATGGATGAATATCCTGTCTCGCGCTACTATCGCAATGTCAAAGCGCATGAGATTGGCGAAGGCACCAGCGAGGTGCAGCGAATGCTGATCGCCAAGCATCTTGCCGGATAACAGCCAAAGGTTGGACGCTTGGATGGGAGGAGATCGGAGGCAAGGGGGGACATCCTATGTCATTGAAGATGCTTGCTGGCCTGGTGGCTGGCGGGTTTGGCGCCGCGCTGTCTATTGGGCTGGTTCTCTCTTCTCTCAGCTTCCCCGTCCTTGCTGCCTACCTGGCACTGGCCTTGCTTTTTGGGCTGGGCCTTTTTTCTGGCGTGCTTGCGGCGCGCTGGCTCGATCTCGCTGACTATGGGCATCAACCCTCTGCTGGAGCCTTTGTCGGACTGGTAGCCGCTGGCGTGACCGAAGTGATCGATCTGATCTTACGTTTAGTGTTTGCTGCCATCAACAAGGCCAGCCCCACTACTGTACTTTCTAACTTTATTGTCTCGCGCCTGCCGGTGTCAACGCAGGTAGCGCATATCATTCTTTTGATCATTGTGAATCTGATTCTGTACCTCATCTACCTGTTGATCGTGGTCGCTATCAGCAGTTCGGTGACAAGCGTTGTCGGGAGAGCAAAGACTGCCCAGGCGCTGCAAACGATGCTAGACGCGCGGGAGCAGGCGCTCTTACCCGATGCCGACGATGCGCCAGAGATGGATCCGGCGCTGCTGCCATTCATGCGGCCAGAATATTCTCCGTTTGTCTCTGAAGCGCCCCCACCTCCTGTGTCGCCCTGGCAACAGCGCCGCCTTGAACGAGAAGGGCAGCCTTTTGATAAGGGCAGGCAGCTCAATCCTCGGAGAAGTCAGCCTGGTGGAACCAATCCGCCAGGCGCTCCAGCCAGGGGGATGACGCCTGGCTCTGCGCAGCCCAGGCCAATGTCTCGCCTGCGCCCACCACCTAATACACCGAGGCCCAGGCCGCGAGGTAAGGATTAAAATATGGACCCACTCTCAATAACGACAACAACGATTGCTTCCGTAGTGCTGAGTTCTTCATCGGGGCTGCGCGCTTATCTCCCGCTCTTTGCCCTGGGGATCGCGGTGATTGCTGGTGTGGTGCCGCTTGAACATGGCTATGAAATCCTCACGAATCCCCTGGTGTTGGGTGCGCTGGGTGTCCTTTCCGTTCTGGAGATTGTGGCCGATAAGGTTCCAGCGGTCGATCATGTGAGCGATATTATTCATACAGTGATTCGCCCGGTTATGGGCGGGTTAATCTTTGCCAACACGGATAACCTGGTCAGTGTCAACAACGGCGTAGTGGCGGCTATCATCGGGGCTGCCCTCGCTGGTGGTATGCATGGGGTGAAGGCGCTCTCGCGCCCGGTGGTGACGGCGACAACCGCAGGCGTGGGCAATCCTGTCGTCAGCATTATTGAAGATGTTGCCGTGATCGGCCTGGTGGTCCTGGCGGTCATCGTTCCAGTCGTGGCGCTGATTCTGTTGATCCTGCTGGTGGCGCTGTTCGCGCTGCTCATTCGCTGGGCGTGGCGCAAACTGCGCAGGCGGAAGCAGCAAAAACAGGCGGCAAGCGTCGCAGGAACGGGTACAGGGATAGGCTAGTGACGTGGAGAAGCCTGACACCAGCGAACGCTCGCTGGTGTCAGGCGGCTTTGATCTCTCCGGCAATGATGATCGGGCCGGTAGGGCCGGGGCTGCCTCCGGCGGGTTCGGGCGTGATGGCGGCCAGATCATATTGCCCAAGCTGGCGCGGCGCGTGCACGAGTATCTGCCCCTCGCCGCTGCGCTGCACATCAAAGACGGCGCTGCCCTCCGGCTTGCCTTCGCGCAAGAACCAGAGTTGATAATCGCGCTCTGGAGGCAGCGGCTCCAGGCCGCTCACGATCAGGACAGCCATTTGCTCTGCTGGCGAGCCAAGCAAACGCGCGCGCGCCTGGGGCGCTTCCGCTGTGCCGGGCAATTCCCAGACCGCAGGATGCGGCGAGCGCAGCAGCCGCAAAATATTCTGAAGCTGATGCTGCTCGTCGGGAGCCTCCGCGCCTGGGGTTTGCGTGCCTCTGCGGCCAGAGAAGAAATGGCGCAATGCCTCCATCATCCCCTGGCGCTCTGGCGTGATGTCGGGAAGCGCGGCAGCAGTGGTTGGGTCGAGCGTAGCGGCAGACGCTGGTGGACTACCGCCTCGCTCCTCTTGCGCGATGCGCGCCAGGATACGCTGTTTGAGCCTGGCTGGTGGTTGAACCTGCCTGGGGGCGAGCGCCAGGAACGCAACGACTGTTTGCGCCTGGCGGAGCAGCCGTTGACAATCGGAGCAGCCCTCCAGGTGCGCTTCTACCTGAGCAACCGCCTCATCTTCGAGTATACCCAGGGCATAGGCGTCGATCTGGTCCGCTACATGGGTATTCAATTGGTTCAGTCTCTCAGACATGGGTTATTCCGCCTCGATGCCCTGCGCCAACAAAAGCTGCTTGAGCCGCTGCATGCCGATACGAATGCGGCTCTTGATTGTGCCAAGTGGATCGCCCAGCATGTTAGCGATCTCCAAATGCGTGTAGCCTCCAAAGAACGCCAGTTCGATAGCGAGGCGCTGCGCCTCAGGAAGCTGCTTGAGCGCCCCTACAATGGCCTCGCGCTGGATGTTGAGCCAGGCAGCCTCTGCGGAGTCGGCTGATTCGTCTACGAGGTCATACGGGCGCTCGTCATCATCGGTTGGGAGGTCCGCTTTTTGTGGGCGGCTCTGCCAACGGCGCACTTCGTTCAACGAGAGGTTATGCGCGATGCCAAGAAGCCAGCCGGAGAAACGACCGCGTGTCGCGTCGTAGGTAGCCGCGTAGCGCCAGAGCCGCACAAAGACCTCCTGGGTCAGCTCTTCGGCGGTCTCTGGATCGCGCACGATGCGCAGCGCCAGAGAGTACACCGGCTGCCCATAGCGGTCATAGAGCTGCTCAAGCGCAACGGCGTCTCCTTCGGCCACCCGCTTTGCCAGGCTCTCATCTTCTATTTCCTGGTTGACTAAACGCTCGCTCCCCATGCCGCCTCAGTGAACCATCATAACCGGGAAGGCAACCATCTGGTGGTAGCTCCTCTCGTTTTCTACTACACGCGCCGTGGGTAAATGGATGGTTTCGGCATACTCTCTAGGCTTTCAGCCCAGGAGATTGTACACGCAAAATCCTCTGGATTCAAGTTGTTTTATCCTGAAGATGAGCAATGTCAGGCGCTGCGCGCGGGGGCTGGTTCGCTGGAAGTCATATATTGCTGGAACAGATGGCCCCAATGGGTGGTTGCCAGCCATCGCTCGAAGACGCGCCGATCTTTCAGCGGCCAGCGATAGTAGTCATGATACGTTTCCGACCCCAGGATAAAGATATTGACGAGTGGAGTGCGGAAGAAGAAGTTCTGAATGCTCTTGAGCGGGCTAAACCAGAGCAGATCGCCAGCGCGGCTTGCCAGGTTGTCGCCGACGGTAAAGCCCCATCGCTCGGCAGAGATGTCAGCCCCAACGACCTCGATCTCATTCATGTCGCCCACGCCCAGCCCGTTCTCGTGCGCCAGGCGAATGTATTTCAGGGCCATGGGGTCGAAGCCCATCATCCAGGCGGCCACAGCGTCAATGGCAGTTTGATCGGCGCTGGCAAGGATATAGTCTTTGATGACCGGGAACATGGTGCGCGGGCCGGGGCCATTACCTGCTGTCGTGCCATCCATGACGGCGAAGATGCCCTTGTGAATCTCTTGTTGGATTGCCAGCAGGTCCACCAGCGTCTCGTGAATCCAGCTATGGGTATAGTGACGCTTGGTGTTGAGCAGGCCACCAAAAGCGTTCTTCATCGCGCCCGTGGTGGTGGTATAGATGTGGCACTTCATGGTTGGCAGGTGGACGATGTTCTTGCCAAAGAAGTAATCGGGAATGGAGATGCCTTCCGAGAAAATCTGGTCCAGCACCAGCATCTTATGCTTTGGCTCGTACTTCACCCAGGCCATATCTTCCGGCTTGAAATTATAGAGAACCGGAATCTGGTACTTACGGAAGAGGGGTATGTAGTTATTGAGGTCTTCGCCCTTGAAGGCGTTAGTAACGACGGTTTTGTTCTGTACACAGGTCAAGTCCTGGTAGCCTCCGGAGCGCAGCGCCTGCACGACGCCTTCCATCTGCCAGGGCGTGGTGTTGGCGGCAGGAAAAGGGAAATGCCAGGAGATATTATCCTTCAGAATGGTGGTGCTGGCCGGATCGAGACCCTGCTTGAAGTCGGCAAGCTGCATCAGCCGCCCATAGTCTTCCAGAACGGTTTCAGGCTGTGTTTTTAAGACGGCTACTTTTGCGCGAGTGGGCATAGATTCCTCAAGCTCCTTAGATGAACGCGAAATTAGGGCGAAATACCAGTGAAATAGGTCTGCAAAAGCTGGGCCAACAAGGCAAGCGCGGCATATGCGTTAGCCTGGGCCTGGCCTGGTTCCTCAATTAGTTTGTCTCTTATACCAACGGTTAGTCTAGCACACCTGTCACGTTAGCGTACAAATAGGCCAATAGTGTTTCACGTGAAACATAGGACGCCAAAGCACGTTGATGCAAGCCGCGATGCGTCAGTCACCGCGCTCGTCTGGCGCTTGCTTCGGCGCGAAGCCTTTCTCCAGAAAAGCACTGACACGGCTGATATAGGCTTCGGGATGCGTGGGGAAGCATTGTACATGATGGCAATCGGGCAGTTGCCAGAGTTCTTTTGGCTCGCCCGCGCTGGCGTAGAGCAGTTCGCCATCAAACGGCTCATCTACGATCTGGTCAAGCAGGTCCGAGATGAGAAAGATAGGGCGTGGCGCAAGCGCGGCAATATCGCGCACCGGGCGAATGGCCTTGAGGTCAATGCGCGTGATGCGCTCGCCCCAGAAGATGGTCAGAGGGGCAAAGGGGAAGGCGGGCAGATGGGTAAAGCGTGTAAAGGCTTTGCCGATGTCGCTGGCAAAATCGGCGAGGGTGCTTTCGGCGATCAGGATGCGAAGCTGCGGGAGGCTCGTCGCGGCGCGAATGGCGGTGATGCCTCCCAACGAATTGCCGAGAATGCCCAATTGCTGCGGGTCTACATCGGGCCGCGCCTCAAGATAGGCGACGGCGGCAGCCACATCTTTGGTCTCATTGTAGCCGTAGGTGCTGTGCCTGCCACCGCTCTTGCCGTGAGCGCGCGCGTCATAGAGCAGAAAACCGTAGCCTTGCCTGGTCAGGATGACGGTGGGTTCGAGCAGTTGTTCGCGGTTATCAAGGATGCCGTGACAACCAATGATGGTCCGTCCGTTGCGCGCCGGAATAAACCAGCCAGAGAGGGTAACGCCATCTTCTGTCTGGAAAGTAACGTCCTCAAAAGCCACACCGAGATCGGCAGGCGTGCGACTGAGCGGCTTGCGCAGGGGGTGGGTGAGTTTCCATGCCTGACGCCAGGTGAACAAGAGAAACAACAAGGCCAGCAGGACGAGCAAACCTGCCAGGCTCAGCAGAATAGCGATAAGCAGCGGCATGGGCAGACTCCTTGGCGATGATCCAGCATTGAGAGATGCTACAGTGCGCCAGGCGGTACTGTCAAGAGAAGAGGAGCAAGAGAGCAGCTATGCGGGAAGATGATAGGGAGATAATGGTTGGAACGCTTCGTGCGTTTCTGTTGAGCGCCATGCTTTCCGCGCTTCTCTTAATAAAGCATCCAGACGAGCATGCGCTGCGTTGGCAAACTTTTCCATTTGTGCGACAATAGGGATGTTGCCAGAGAGGCGGGGATGGTCTGGCCTCACAGTGGCTTCTGCCGCTGTGAGCCTTGCCATAGCACGATGCTGGGGATGAGGGTATCCTCATATGAGGGGAATGTGTAGCACAGGGATGATGGAGAGCGGGAGGGGTTTTTAAGGCAATGACGGCGCAATTCCGTCGCAGGTGTAACTGATGGAGTCTTTCATTCGTTTCTTCAACTTGAGCGATGCTGACGGACCTGGTGAAGGATCGAAAGCTCAGATAGTATCTAGCCCTGGAGGGCGCTCGCCTGAAACGGGCAGAGCATTGGCTGCCCGCGCAGCCAACGGCGATGCCGCTGGAGACGCAGAGATGGCGCAGCCAGAGCTGCTGGAGACGGTGGCGGAAACAACTGAACTGAGTGGTACTGGGGAATCAGATGAGTGCAGAGCGGGCAGGCCGCGCACAGGGATAGGCGTGGCTGAAACCGGCTCTGTGAGTATGGGAGGCGCTGAGGACGACGCTGAAGATGAGGACGAGGAGGAAGAAACCACTGAGGAGGATGAGGCTCCAGGCGCGCCCGGTGATGATCTGATCGATCTCTCCGATTTTGAAATGCTGTTCCAGCGTTATCAAACACCGATTATTAACTTTGTCTTTCGGCTCGTTGGCAATCGTGAGCAAGCATACGATCTATCGCAGGATGTCTTTGTCAAAGCATATAAAGCATTGGCTGGGGGAACGAAGATTCACGCTGGCGCCCTTTCGTCCTGGCTTTATCGCATTGCGGCCAATACAGCGACGGATTCGCTGCGGCGCAAGCGTTTGATTGCCTGGCTGCCGCTTTCGCTCTTCAACGAAGACCGGGGAGTGGGGGCCGGTGTCGGGACGCTCTCCGGGGAACCTGGCGGGGGGGGCGCTGAGGAAGGCTTCTCCAGCGCGGCAAGTCTCTATGATGGCGCGGGTTATAATGGTGGGCGCTTTGAGCAGCGCGTAGCTGATCGTGAAATTGTAGATAACGTGTTGGGCAAGTTACCTGTGAAATACGCAACCTGCTTGCTGTTATATGAACATGAAGGCTTCTCGTGTAACGAGATTGCCGATGTTCTCAAAATTAGCCCGTCGGCGGTTAAGATGCGGTTGATGCGAGCGCGCGAGCGGTTTATTGCGCTCTATCAACAGGAGGTGGATGGTCTATGACGTGCAAGCAGGCGCGACAGCTTCTAGCTGCTTATCGGCGAGATGACCTCTCGCCCGGCGAAAACGCTGCACTGCAAGCGCATCTAAGGGAATGCGCGGAATGCCGTGTAAGCGTTGCGGAGTTTCGCGCTATTGGTGAAACCTTGCGTTCGCTGCCCAAACTGGCCCCCCCTCCTGATTTTTACGCCCGTGTGATGGCTGCTGTCCAGGCGGAAGAACAGCAGACCGCCGAGCGCGCCCAGGCTGCCCCTCGAAAGAAGCCAGCGAAGGTTGTTGTTCCTGGCATGACCGATGTCTTCTATCTTCCGGCGCTGCGCCGGGCTGTCATGGAACGGCGGGCGCGTGTGGCGCCCATGCGCCGCCAGATGGGTCCAACTGGCGCGTTTGCCCTGCGCTACGGCGCGGCGCTGACCGCCCTGTTCCTGGTCTTGGCTTTTGGGCTGAGCATAGGACTCTTCCAACTGCTGCGCAGCCCAGGCAGTATAGGGACTACTAGTACTACTTGTATTATCCATTGCTCTGATTCTCTTCCCTCTTTCTATTCCCCCGATCCAGCCTATCCGCTGGTGGCGGACGCGACAGCCAGCGCCGATGGGCGGTATATCATTTACGCGGCGTATAATGCCAGCGGCAAATGGATGCTTGAGGAACTCAACCGCCAGACCGAAAGAAGTACGGCCTTGCTGTCCGCGCCGGTTGCCGGGCCGCTGACACTGGAAGGCTGGGCGCGAAGCTGGGTGCTTTGGGCGCAGGGCGATCAAAGCGCGGGCAATCATTGGGAACTGGACGCTACCCAGCTATCGCCAGCTCTGCCAGGGGCCGCTCAGACGCTGCGCCTGCTGCAAGGGAATGACGCAGACGCCAGGCCGGATGGCGCGGTCACAACGCTTCATGGTGTGTATGCTCTTGGCGCGACGGTGCTGCTGGCTGAGGAACTGGCGAATGGACAAGGGCAGCTCGTCTCACTTGACCTCACCCTGGAGGGTACAGAGTCGCGGTCGGTGATTGCGACAGCATCACAGCTTGGACACCTGATCGCTGACCCGACGGCGGTGGCCGATCCGGCGACAGGTAAAATCACGGGGTATTGGGATGAGCAGTGGCACGACCCTGATGGCACGCTGCGTGGCAATATCTGGCGATTGGCTCCGGGCGGTGTGCAGGAAGAGGTGACGACCAATGGCGCCTCCTTCTCGCCCAAGATCGTCGCGGGGAAACTGATCTGGCTGGAGGCGGCTCCCTTGCCGGACGCTGGCACGCCAGCCGATCAACCAACCCCATCACCCACGGCTCAAGCCACAAGCACAGCGACGGCGGGCAATGGGAATGCGAACAACAGCCAGCCGACAGGCGTCATCTGGAGCGAAAACCTGGATGGCCGCCTTGATCTCGATCCTACCTCTAAGACGGCCATCTCAAAAACTAATTCTACGGTCTCCGATCTCCAGACAGGCGCAACCTTTGTAGTCTGGAAAATTAGCAAAGACGATTATTACCTGTATGATGTATCGGGTAATACCCCTGGTGGCAGCCATTCGCTGAATTCTTGGATTACTAACCCGCTGGCCGTGTCTGTTTCGCCAACGGCGGTTCTCTGGATAACAAACGATTCGCCGAGCAACAGTCAGTCCACCGTTGTAAAGACCGCTATGAACCTGCTGGATGAAACCCCCAAATAGCCTGATCTGATCAGGTAGATTGCCGCCTGGGGCTGTTCGTGCTGCTTCCTTAGCCGTCGGCATGCTTCTCTCGCTGACGCCAGGCTTCGTAAAGGACAATGGAACCAGCGACGGCGGCATTGAGCGAGTTGACCTTGCCGCGCATTGGCAGCCTCACCAGAAAATCACAGTGTTCGCGCAGCAGCCGCCCAATGCCTTTGCCTTCGTTGCCAACGACGAGCGCGAGTGGTCTGTCCAGATCAACGTGGTCGTAATCCTGGGCGGCTTCTCCGGCCAACCCCACGACCCAGACGCCGCCTTTTTTCAGGGCGTCCACGGTGCGAGTGAGATTGGTGACTTGCGCCACCAGTAGATGCTCAACTGCCCCGGCAGAACTTTTATCCACAGCAGGCGTCAAACCGGCGGCGCGATGTTCGGGAATAATCACGCCATGCGCGCCGACGGCTTCGGCGGTGCGCAGCAGCGACCCCAGGTTCTGAATGTCCTGAATGGCGTCGAGGATGAGCAGCAGGGGCGGCTCACCACGCTGCTCAGCCAATGCCAGTATCTCTTCAATCGTGGCATACTCGCGCGGGGCAGCCAAAGCGACGCAGCCCTGATGAACTGCGCCGCGTGTCAGTTCGTCTAAGCGGCGGCGCGGCGCGTATTCAATCGAGACGCGCCGCCGCTCGGCCTCGCGCAGAATATCCGTGAGACCGGCGTCGCGCCCGCCTTCGGCCAGCAGGAGCCGATAGACGCGCCGCCTTGAGCGCAGTGTTTCCAGCACTGGATTGCGCCCCCAGATATACTCTGCCATTGCTGTTCTGTCCAGTTGTCTATGACTTGAACTCCCAGGTGGTTTCCTGGGCATGATCTTTCAAGACGATGTTGAGGCGCTCCTCCAGGTCTTTGCGGATGTGGTCGGCTTCGGCCCATTGTTTGGAGCGGCGCGCCTCGCTGCGGCTGGCGATGAGCGCCTCGATCTCGGCCAGCAGCGCCGGGGCGATCTGTTCTCCACTTTCGGCTTCAATCTGGATACCCAACACGTCAGTCAGCAGTTCATCCAGCAGAGCTACTGCTGCGCGCAAAGTTGCCAGCGCCTCCGGCGTCAGTTCGCCGCCACCGAGGGAGGCGGCATACTCGTTGACTCGGCGCAGCAGGTTATCAATGGCCGCCAGCCCGCCGGAGGTGTTGAAATCGTCGTCCATCGCCGCGATGAACGCTTCGCGTGCCTCGTCCAATGGGACGGCTGCGCTGGTTGTTGCCTGGGCAGCATTCGTTCTCCCCTGGGCAGTTTGCGCTTCCTCGGCGCGGCGGATGAGCCGCAGCAGGTTCGCGCGCGTCTCCACGTAGCGCTGCCAGCGTGGCTGTGCTGCGGCCAGCGCCTCTTCGCTGTAGGCGATGGGGGCGCGGTAATGATGGCTGACTAGATAGAGGCGAATGACCGGCGCGGGATACCTCTTGAGCATCTCCTCGAGCGGGATGAATACCCCGGAGTGGGCCATCTTGCCTTCGCCCAGGTTCAGCATGCCGATATGCGCCCAATATTTAGAAAAGGGGGCTGTGCCGGTTGCCGCTTCGCTCTGGGCGATTTCGTTCTCGTGGTGTGGGAAGATCAGGTCGCTGCCGCCGCCGTGAATATCGATCTTCTCGCCCAATGTATCCAACGCCATTGTCGAGCATTCGATGTGCCAGCCGGGGCGGCCAGGCCCCCACTGGCTCTCCCAGAAGGGTTCGCCTGGTTTGGCGGCTTTCCAGAGGGCAAAATCGCGTGGATCGCGCTTCTTAGGGTCTGGCTCCACGCGCGCCCCGGCAATGAGTAGTTCTTCTTCGGGCTGGTGCGAAAGCCGTCCATAGCGAGGAAAGGTGTTGACGGCGTAGAAGACATCGCCGCCCGCCTGATAGGCATGACCCAGATCAATAAGACGCTGCACCATAGCGATGATCTTGGGTATGTATTCGGTAACATAGGTATACTGGTCGGCGCGGCGCACATTCATCGCGTCAATGGTCTCGAAATAGCCATCAATATAGCGTCTGGCCGCCTCAGCCGCAGGGATGCCCTCGCGGATGCCTGCGGCGATGATCTTGTCATCCACGTCGGTGAAGTTCTGGACGTAGTGAACGGGATAGCCGCGATACTCCAGATAGCGTCGGATGACATCGTTGAGGACAAAGTTGCGCGCGTGGCCGATATGCGGGTCGTTCTTGGGCGTCAGGCCGCAGACGTACATTTTGACGGGCAGACCGTAGGGTTCAAAGACTTCTTCGCGTCCCGATTCTGTGTTATGAATGAGCATAAGACTCCTGCTAACTCCTTCTGCAATGCGTGGCCCAGGGCATACCCCTGCGCTTGAGAGCGCGTTGTGAACGAATGGAGGAAGGGACGGGCCGCGAAGTGGAGCCTTCAGAGGAAGCAGTATCAGCAGAAGATGAGGTCTCTCGATGGCCTGCTGCCTGACATGTCAAGCCCCAACTTCGAGGCCCTTACGACAGGCGCAGCGCAGCCTTTCTTGTCTGAAAACCTTCATAAACGTCATCCTCATGCTGATCAGGTGTCTCATCTTCGATGAGGTATCTGGAGTATGGTTGATAGCATGTCCTCTCAATAGTATATCACGTCGCTTCAAGGGAACGGCTGACATAATGATAGGCGCGTACATCAGAGCTGCGGGCATATCGTCTAGCCATAAAACGCGAGAGGCCATGCCCTTTTCCGTTTTGGCCGACGCATGGTAGAATGCCCTTGCAGCGACGTTCTCACCCTGGAAAGAGGGTCTGCGCTATGGCACTGGAACACTACTATCGAGAATACGAGGGAGATTTGATGACGGCAGCCGAGTATTGCCATCTCCCAGAAGTGGAACGGGGCAGCACCGAACTCACCAATGGAAGGTTGGTGTTCCTTTTGGGCGTGCATTATAGCAAGCACGATGTCATTGCGCTAAACATAGCGATGGCGTTGCGTACCTCGGTGGACTCCCGCGACCTGGGGCGGGTCACGATGCAGCAATACGAATATGATCTCAGCCAGCCTGGAGACGAGGGTGAGACGGTGTGGCATCCAGATGTGGCGTTTGTTCGCGCTCAACTGCTCCCCATCATTGACGCCGCCGACGAAAAGGAGATCGCGCCCAGGTTGGCCCCCGATTTTGTCGTGGAGATCGCCAGCAAGAGCCAGTTTCGTTCCAAGATGCGCACGCACATCAAACGCTATCTTGCCGCTGGCTCACGGTTGGGGTGGATTGTGTGGCCCAAACGTCGGGAGGTAGAGGTCTGGCGGCCAGGGGACCAGGACGGACCTGGCCTCATTATGCGCGTTGGAGAGACGCTTGAAGGGTACGATGCGGTTCCTGGTTTTACGATGACGGTTGCCGACGTGTTTGCACGAGCATGAAGCCTGCTGGCTGGTATCTGGGACTCCTGTTTTGCGCGCATTGTTTCCACGTCCTGTATGGCCTGCTGCTTGTTTGCGGGTACACGGACTAGCTGCGCTCGATGAGGACGACGGCGCAGCAGCCGATGCCTTCTTCGCGCCCGGTAAAGCCGAGGCCATCGGTGGTGGTGGCTTTGACGCTGATCTGCTCCAGGTCAATTTCTAACTGACGCGCCAGTTCGGCGCGCATAGTTGGAATATGTGGGGCCAGCTTCGGGCGCTCGGCCACGATTACGGCGTCGAGATTGCTCACGCGCCAGCCTCGCGCCGCCAGCAGATCGCGGGTGTAGCTCAGGAAGGCGCGGCTGGGCGCATCTTTCCAACGTAGGTCGTTGGAGGGGAAGTGGCTGCCGATGTCGCCCAGCGCCGCCGCGCCCAGGAGGGCATCAACGATGGCGTGAATCAACACGTCGGCGTCAGAATGGCCCGCCAGCCCGCGCGCGTGGGGGATTGCTACGCCGCCAATCACCAACGGGCGTCCTTCAGTGAAGCCGTGAACGTCGTAGCCGATACCAATTCTTATAGCCATAGCGCGTGCCTTTATTGATAGTAAGCCAACTCTTGCTGAATAGCGAACCGACTTGCCGCCAGGAACGGCGGCGCTACCAGCAGTATTCAGCCGGATAGCGCAGAACTCTTTGCCAGACGGTTGAGCATGGCCTCGGCGATCAGCAGGTCGTCGGGAGTGGTGATTTTGATATTTTCATACGCGCCCATGAAGAGGGCGACGGGGTGGCCCGCGCGCTCGACCAGCGCGGCGTCGTCGGTGGCGTCCCAGGCCGGTTCGATAGTGTGATGGGCAGCGAGGATGAGGTCATAGGCGAAGACCTGGGGCGTCTGAATGGACCAGAGCGCGGCGCGGTCCAGCGTTTCCAGCACCAGCCCATCCGGCCCGACGCGCTTGATGGTGTCCTTGACGGGAACGGCAGCGGTAGCTGCACCGTGTCGTCGAGCGGCAGCCAGCCCTTGCTCGATCAGCGTCGTGGTGATGAATGGCCGCGCCCCATCGTGAATCAGCACATAGTCGGGAGCAGGCGCAAGCGCCTCCAGTCCGGCCAGCGCAGAGTCGCGCCGCCGGGCGCCGCCGGGCGTGAAGCAGCACATTGCTCCCCAGCCCTCTTGCTCGCGCCGCCGTTTGCCCTCGATCAGCGCCTCTTTTGCCAGTACGACGACCAGATCATCAATCAGCCCGGATTGCTCGAAGACAGCGATGCTGTGGGCCAGGAGCGGCTTCCCGCCCAGGCTAGCCCAGGTTTTGTTGATGCCTTGCATGCGCTGGCTGCTGCCTGCCGCGACAATGACGGCGGCCACCCGTTTGCGCCTTTGGCGGTGGGCGCTCGCGCGCCCGCGCTCGCTGCTCATTCCGCGTCACTTTCTGCCTGGCTACTTCTTCGATGGGCTGCCTTTGGGGTGGGCGAAAATCATCCGGCCAGCCACCGTTTGCAGCACGCGCGTCACGGTGACTTCGACGGTGCTGTTCATGTGCTGGCGGCCACCCTCTACGACGATCATCGTGCCATCATCAAGATAGCCAACGCCCTGACCAAGCTCTTTGCCGTCCTGAATGATCTTGACCAGCATCTCTTCGCCAGGCAGCAGAACGGGCTTGACGGCGTTTGCCAGTTCATTGATATTGAGGACTTTGACGCCCTGAAGCTCGGCCACGCGGTTGAGGTTAAAGTCGTTGGTGATGATGGGGCAGTGCAGGTTGCGGGCCATTTTGACCAGCTTGGCGTCTACCTCGACGATCCCATCAATGTCGTTATCGGAGATCTCAACGGGGATGTTGGTTTCTTTTTGCAGCCGGTTGAGGATGTCCAGCCCGCGCCGACCCCGGTTGCGGCGCAGGGTATCAGCCGAGTCGGCGATATGTTGCAGTTCCTCCAGCACAAAGCGCGGCACCAGGAGCGTGCCATTGACGAAGCCCGTCTGGCTGATGTCGGCGATGCGTCCGTCAATGATGGCGCTGGTGTCGAGCAAAATCTTATCGGAGACTTTGCCGTTCTTTTTGGCCCGACTTTCGTTGTCTCGGCGGCGGTCCCGGCCTTCGACTTCTTCCAGAGAGCCGCTTTCGCGGTCTCGATTCTCCCGGTCGCCTTTCTCGCGGTCCCGCTCTTCGCGCTCTTGTGCGCGGCGCTGGCGCACTGTCCAGATGCCGCTGAAAAGATGGGCGAGTTCCTGCTTTTGTAAGACGGCAGTTGCCACGCCTAGATAGCCAAAGAGCAGCGCGCCCAGGAAGGGAAGCACTTTCCCAAGACTCAGAAAGGTGAGTTCTGATAATGGCAGCGTAAGCAATGCCGCAATAATCAACCCGACAATCAGGCCGATGGTTGCCGCAACAATATCACCTGCCGAGGCGCGGCGAATGGTATCACGCACCCAGCGATAGGGGTAGATGGTGATATAAGGGGTAATGATAAACGCTATCACCCCACAGGCCGCCGCGATGCCTGCTACAATAGGCCACCACCAGCCCCACTGGTTTTGCTCCCACATAATGCCCAGGCTCAGACCTGCGGCGACGATTGCCCCGCTGATGCGGGAAATAAGTGCTGCTGACATGCTTTGCAACCTCCAAAGCTGTGCATCTCCACGAAGCCAGGTTATGGCTTAGGGATGGTTCCCTCCTCAAGTTCCCCCACCATAGGGCTACCTGTGCTGCGAGAGAGCCGACACCACCTCTCCTGAACCTTTGAGTGGCCCAGCTTTCTTTTCCAGGTGGTATCTGCTGTGCTGCGCTATCAGAGGGGGCAAGCAATAAACAATGGATAAGTGCAGTCAACATCACCTGCCAGTTCATCCAGCTCTGATGAGTTGATGAGCGCCTACGCCCCTCTGGATCTCCTTGTTTGTCCAAATAGATGCTACCGAAAAAGTTGATTGCATCTCTGGGGTACACGATGTTGAACTCCAGTAATGCTTATCTGCTACTCTTTACTACACAGTGGTCTTCTTTTCATGATACGCTGGTTAGTCAAGCGCGGCTTCCAATGCCTGGGCCAATGTCGCCACTCGCACCAGTTCGATGCCCTGGCGGCCTTCTGCTGGCGAGCCTGGGCTGGTTTTCGCTTTCGCGTGGGGCTGCGCTCCCCGTTCGCGGGGGCCATCCCCGTCGTGATCGAGCGCCTGCCCAGATGTTGATGGGGTCCAGTTATCCAATATATCAAGAGGCGTGCCAGACTTCGGCACAATGCAACGACGAAATCCTAGTTTTGCCGCTTCGCGCACCCGCAGCGCCACCCGACTGACTGAGCGTACCTCGCCGGAGAGGCCAACCTCGCCGATGAGCGCGACATCAGGAGGAACCTGCCGCTCTTTGAAGCTGGAGGCCACTGCCGCTGCCACTCCTAGATCAACGCCCGGCTCGTCCAGACTAAAGCCGCCAACAACATTGACATAGACATCATGATTATACAACAAGAGGCCAACTCGCTTGGTTAGAACGGCCAGCAGCATCAACAAGCGATTATGGTCAACGCCGGTAGTGGTGATGCGCGGCGTGCCAAACGCTGTCGTGGAGGTCAACGCCTGCACCTCCACCAGCAGCGGGCGCGTGCCTTCCATGCTGACGACGACGGATGTTCCGGTGGAGCGCGGTCCACGCTCGTTCAGGAAGACCGCCGAAGGGTTGGGGATTTCAACCATCCCTTCTCCCTGCATCTCAAATACGCCTACCTCATGGGTAGCGCCAAAACGATTTTTCGCGCCGCGCAAGAGGCGATAGGTATGGAAGCGTTCACCTTCGAGATAGAGGACGGCATCAACGATGTGCTCCAGGGCGCGTGGTCCGGCCACCGAGCCTTCTTTGGTGACGTGGCCGATGATGAAGATGGGGATGTGCAGGCTTTTGGCGATGCGGTGCAGCCGGTTGGCCCCATCGCGGACCTGGCTGATGCTGCCGGGGGCCGAGGTCAGTTGCTCAGAGGCAATCGTCTGAATTGAATCAACAATGACCAGCGCGGGCTTGAGGCCGTTGATGGCTTCCGCGATGGTATCGAGGTCGCTTTCAGGATACAGGCTCAGGCGGCTGCTGGAGATACCCAGGCGCTCGGCGCGTATCTTCACCTGTTCCGCGGATTCTTCGGCAGTGACATACAACACGACACCGGTGGTTTCGGCAATATTGCCCGCGACTTGCAGCAGCAGCGTTGATTTACCGATGCCCGGCTCGCCGCCGATCAACACCACTGAACCCGGCACCAGACCGCCTCCCAGCACACGATTCATCTCGCCAATGCCGGTGCTGAGTCGTGTATGGGCGATGGCGCGAACCTCCGGCAAGGGGATAGGCTGGTTGTAGATGCCGCTGAGGCCGCCTGACGCGCGCTGGCTTCCTCCGCTAGCGCGCGCAGCCGATGCTGCTTGCTCAACTGTTTCAACCATGCTGTTCCAGGCGCTGCAATCTGGACAGCGGCCCAGATATTTCGCGCTTTCATAGCCGCATTGCTGGCAGGTATATTTCGTATAGGTTTTAGGCATAGTGATCCTGAAAGGGCAGAAAGAGCCTGGACCCGTTCTTAAAATGGCGCACATGCTCCCCTGCTGGGGGCTGCGCTGCGGCGCGTAGCTCCCAACGGGGGCCACCTGCGAACGTTGGAACGAACTGGCCCAGGCCCTACACGTTATAGACTTTCGCCTGCCGCTTCACCAGCCGAAAGCGCGGCCTCCGGTGGCGGGGGCGGCAAAGCCTCCAATGGGCGGCGGGGTTCGAGTACCAGCACGCCATCAATGACCAGCGCTTCCACCACGTCACCGGGCTTAAACTTCCCCTGGAGCAGACCCTCGGCCAGAGGGTCTTCTACCATGTTCTGAATGGTCCGGCGCAGCGGGCGAGCGCCAAACTGCGGGTCGAAGCCCTTTGTCACCAGGAAATCCTTGGTGTCGTCGGACACGATCAGCTCGACCTGCTGCTCGGTGAGCTGCACACGCACGCGAGCCAGCATCAAATCAACGATCTGGCGCACTTCCTCTTGCTTGAGGGAGTGGAAGACAATGATCGCGTCAATACGGTTCAGGAATTCGGGCTTGAAGGTGTTCTTGAGTTCGCTCAAGACCTTATCCTTCATGCGCTCGTATTCCTGCTGCGCGGCTTTGGCTTTATCCTTGCCTTGCGCGAAGCCGATGGACGCGGCTTTGTTCATTTCGCTGGCGCCGACGTTGGAGGTCATTATCACAATGGTGTTGCGGAAATCCACTGTGCGACCCTTTGCGTCGGTCAGCTTGCCATCCTCCAAAATCTGGAGGAGCATATTGAAGACATCCGGGTGCGCCTTCTCGATCTCATCGAGCAAGATGACGCTGTAGGACTTGCGGCGTACCGCCTCAGTTAACTGGCCGCCCTCTTCGTAGCCGACATAGCCCGGAGGCGCGCCCACGAGACGGGCTGCCGCGTGGCGCTCCATGAACTCAGACATATCGATCTTGATAAGGGCGTCTTCGCTGCCAAACATAAACTCGGCCAGCGCCTTCGCCAGCTCGGTCTTGCCGACGCCGGTTGGCCCCATGAAGATAAATGAACCAATGGGGCGCTTGGGGTCTTTCAGGCCAGCCCTCGCGCGGCGCACAGCCTTGCTGATGATGTCGATTGGCTCCTGCTGTCCAATGATACGCTTGTGCAACGCTTCTTCCATTTGGAGCAGCCGGACCGACTCTTCCTGGGCGATGCGCATGACGGGGATACCTGTCCACATCGAGACGATCTGGGCAATATCCTCTTCGCCAACAACGGGTTTCTCGTTGCCTTGCTCTTTGTGCCAGCCGGATTCGAGCTTGGCGATACGGTCACGCAGCTTGACCTCGCGGTCACGCAGTTCCGCCGCCAGTTCGTATTCCTGCTGCTGGATGGCAGACTCCTTTTCAGTGAGGACGGCCTCCAGTCCCTTCATGGCTTCTTTGAGGTTGAGGGGAGCTAGGGAACGCTGCATGCGAACACGGCTGGCAGCCTCGTCAACCAGGTCAATAGCCTTGTCAGGCAGGAAGCGGTCGGTGATATAGCGGCTTGCCATTTCGGCGGAGGCTTTGATGGCCGCGTCGGAGATGGTCAGGCGATGATGTTGCTCGTACTTTTCGCGGATACCTTTGAGGATGTCAATGGTTTCCTCAACGGTAGATTCGCGCACCATGACTTCCTGGAAGCGCCGTTGCAGAGCCTGGTCACGCTCGATATACTTGCGATATTCATCAAGCGTGGTGGCGCCGATGCACTGGAGTTCGCCGCGAGAGAGGGCCGGCTTCAAAATATTGGCCGCGTCCACCGCCCCTTCTGCCGCGCCTGCGCCGACTAGCGTATGCAGTTCGTCAATGAAAATAATGCAGTCGCCGCTGCTGCGAATCTCCTCGATGATTTTCTTGAGTCGCTCTTCAAATTCGCCGCGATACTTGGTGCCCGCGACCAGCGAACCCACATCCAGGGTGAGCAATCGCTTGCCAGCGAGTGTCTCAGGGACTTCGCCCGCAATGATCTTCTGAGCCAGCCCTTCGGCAATGGCAGTTTTCCCAACACCCGGCTCGCCAATGAGGGCGGGGTTGTTCTTCAGGCGCCGCGAGAGGATTTGAATCACGCGCTCAATCTCTTTTTCGCGCCCGATGATGGGGTCCAGTTTTCCGGCGCGCGCCGCAGCCGTCAGGTCCATGCCCATCTGGTCAATGGTGGGCGTTTTGGAGTGCTTGGGATCGGTATGCCCATGTGGGCTGCTGGCCTGGCTGAGTACCTGGATGGTCTGAGTGCGTACCTTTTCCAGGTTGACGCCCAGGCTCTCCAGCACTCCGGCGGCAATGCCTTCGCCTTCGCGCACCAACCCCAGCAGCAGGTGTTCGGTGCCGATGTAGTGATGGTTCAGGCGGCGGGCTTCATCAACCGCCAGTTCGATGACCTTCTTGGCGCGTGGGGTCAGGCCAATCTCTCCCAGGACAATGCGATCCCCCCGGCCTATGATAAACTCGACGGCGCTGCGAACTTTGTTGAGTTCTACGCCGAGGTTGCTCAGAACCTTGGCGGCAACCCCCTCGCCCTCGCGGACGAGGCCAAGGAGCAAATGCTCGGTGCCGATATAGTTGTGGTTGAAGCGCTGGGCTTCTTCCTGGGCGAGACTGAGAACCTTTCTGGCTCGCTCAGTGAATTTGTCAAAACGTTCGCGGTCGTTCACCTGTGTCACCCCCCTTTCAAGGCAGAGGGAGAAACCGTGCCCTCTGATAGCTCAGGTAGACCACAGTTTCATGATACAATACGCGCGGGCGAGCGTCAAGCGTTGTATCCATCGTCGTGCCGCTTATTTGCTGGTTCCACGCGGGGCCAGCAACCCTATCATGCGAGCGAGCGATGAATGCGGCAGACCCGCCCTGTCGTTGGGAAAAAAATCCTCCTCTTCATCTCTTACGTACATTGGTGACAGATAGATCACACTGCAAGAGATCGCTGACGTGTTCTGGATAGATGGTATTCTCATTATAGCAAACTTTTCTGATCGGGCAGATGAGCCTGTTCACACCGATGCTGTTCGCAGGTGTTAGAGCGCAGGAAATACGCCATCAGAAAATCTGGCGCTTGCCTGGCTGAGAAGATCGAGCGGCCTCCTCCGCAGCCCATCAATAGGCTGCGGAGGAGGCCGAACGGTTGCTCACAGCCCTCATCTGAGGGCTGCTGGCTGCCTCTTCCAGCAGCCAGCGAGATATTACTGTTCTCTGCCAACTTCCTGGCCTGGTTCCTCTGGCGGAACGACTGGCGGCGACGGCGCCTCCTGCTCTTCCGTGTCCTCACGTTCGCGGTTCTGGCGAGCCGCGTGGAACGCTGCCGCCATCGCTGTCAGTTCTTCGGCGCTCTCTACCGCTTTGGGAGCCTCTGCGGGCTTCTCGCGCGCTGCTCGTTTCCCTGGTTCTCGCGCTGGCGTCTCTTCTGTCGGCTGCTCTGGCTGAGCGGCGAGTTCGCTCGGCTGGCCTTCTTCGCCAGCAGGAATCGCTGCTTCAGCAGGCTGCTCCTGGTCCGGCTCAGCGGCCTGGCGCACGCTCAGGCCCAGGCGTCGGCGCTCGCTTTCGATGCGCAGAATGCGCAGCGTCAGTTCCTGGCCCTCGTGCAGCGCCGTTTTGGGGTCTTGACCCGGCAGCAGTTCTGACAGATGGATCAGACCCTCGACGCCATCCTCGATACGGGCGAACGCGCCGAACGGGGCGATCTTGGTGACGATGCCCTTGACCAGTTGGCCGACCTGGTAACGCTGTTCCACGGTGGTCCAGGGGTCCACTTCGGCGCGCTTGATCGAGAGCGCGATCTTCTTTTTCTCTTTATCAACACCCAGCACCTGTACCTCGACTTCCTGGCCGACGTGCAGCACTTCGCTGGGGTGGTTGACCCGGCTCCAGGCAAGCTGGGAGATGTGAACCAGGCCATCGGCGCCGCCCAGATCGACAAAAGCGCCGAAGTTCGCTAGATTGCTCACCGTTCCCTTGCGCACTTCGCCAACCTGCAACTCATTCAAGAGTTCTTCGCGCCGCTTGGTGCGCCATTCCTGAACAGCCAGCCGCTCCGAAAGAATAAGCCGGTTGCGGTTGCGGTTGATCTCGATGATCTTCAGTTGAAGCGAGCGGCCCACCATCGTCTGCAATTTGGCGTTGGTTTCGGCGCTGTCGGCAGTATCTTCGCGCTTGAGGTTGAGGATCTGCGAGATAGGCACGAAGCCGCGAATGCCGTCCAGATCAACGATCAGGCCACCCTTGTTAAAGTCAATGACCTTCGCCTCCAGCAGATCGCCGCGCTCATATTGTTCCTGGGCGATGCGCCACTGACGCTCCATGCGGGCGCGTTTGAGCGAGACGATGGCATGGCCTTCCGGGGTTTCTGGCTGCATCACGTACACCAGCACCTCGTCGTCGATGTTGAGTTCATCGAAGGAACCGTAGCCGGTGGCGGGCAGTTCTTTGGTGGAAAGCACACCTTCTGATTTCAGGCCGATGTCCACGAGGATTTCTTCGGGGTCTTTGCGCACAATCTTCCCATCAACGACATCCCCCCGTTTGACACTGCGCAGCGAGTGGGCTGGCTCTTTGAGCAGCTCGGCCATCGGGTTGCTCTCACCCTCGCTGCCCTCGGTGTCGGTCCCGTTGAAGTCGGCGCCGCCGAAGTCCATCCTTTGTGATCGCTCGTCGAGGAAATTGGATGTTGCCTGCGTCGAGGGATCAAAATGCTCCTCTTGATACATGGGTTTGTCTACACCCCCTCATTTCGCTGTTTTGCCGTGGCCGCCGCGCGGGCGCTCGGCGTACAGGAGCGCGGGGAGAGGAACCCTCACGCCTGGACGTTACGAAGTGAAGCGCGACTGTGCGTAGGCGAATAAGCGGGGGAGACAGACAGGCTGACCGCGAACCGAAAGGAGGTGATATGCTCTTTTGTACAGGCGAAGCAACACAGGAACGAAAAAAGAGCCTACAGGCGCGTAAGCTCTCACCTTTGAGAACAAACTGCAACACTCACGGCCCGGCGCGAGTCTCCTCTATGTAGTGCCCCCACTTATGTATCTGTATTATACCCGATCACCGCGCTATTATGCAAGTGCTACCCCCCGTCACAAGACAACTGTGACAAGATTCATACTACACGTTCTGGCTATGTTATACTGATGGTCGAGTGCTTCCGGTGGAGTGAGGAAGGCAGAGCGAGGAGCGAAGAGAACGAGTAGCGCCCATGTCATCCCTGTTTTCCGCTGATCTTGAGACCATTGTGCGGCGCCTGCGGCGAACGCTGGCGCCGCTCTCAGGCGCTGTCCCGGTGGGGGCGCCAGGAGGCCAGCGCATTGCAGCAGTCCTGGCGCCCGTGTATCTGCGCGATGGTCGCCCCCATATGCTTTTTACGCGCAGGGCGGCAACGTTGAACGCCCATCGGGGTGAGATTTCGTTTCCTGGCGGCTCATATGAGCCGACGGATGGGGCGCTAGAGCATACTGCTCTGCGCGAGGCCGAGGAGGAGATTGGCCTGGCTCCAGAACGGGTGGCGCTCCTGGGAACGCTGGAGCCGGTGGTAACGGTGGTGAGCAATTTTACGATTGTGCCGTTTGTGGGGTTGTTGCCCAGCGGCCCTGGCCTCTTGCGTCTCAATCCTGAAGAGGTAGCGGAGGTAATTGAAGCGCCGCTGGCCGACCTGGCCGATCCAGCTATCTTCCACGCCGAAGAGTGGGTGCGCGCAGGTCAGCCCCATACGGTCTATTTCTTCGATTACGGTCCCAACCGCATCTGGGGCGCTACGGCGCGCATGCTGGTTGCCCTTCTGGAGCTTTTGCGGCGGGATGCGCCGCTCGAAGATAAAGAGCATGGAACAGGCTGAACGTTTCGTCACCTTTCTGTTACTGGCTGGCTTGTTGTCCGTCACTTGTAACAGAGCACGCATTTTTGCCGTGGCGTGCCCCCACAATGCCACGCAATGATCATGCTGCTCCTGCTCTTGTCTTTGTAGCGTGTCTTTGTGTCGTGCGACTGCCTAGCGAAGAAAAGGTTGCTCTTGTGGCTACCCGCTCTGATTGCAGCGCCCACCTGCCGCGCTTTCCGTTTGCCGCCCCCACTGGCCCGGTTTCGCTGGCAGGCTGGGTTGGCTCAGTCGCAGGTGGTCGCACGACACGATCCTCCATAGGCGTTCTTCGCCTTGCGCTTTCGGCTGCGCTTTTCTTAGTCGCCCTCTCCTGCTGCGCACAGGTTGTCGGCGTCTTCTTTGCCGACATCCGCCCCTCCGCTGGGCGGCGTCCTCCCCCACTGGCCTCATCTGCTTCTTTTCTGTGCGGCACGAGGAAAGGCTTCCGGCTGATTGCGCCCGATGGCGCATGGCGAAGATAGGTACGCTCAGGCTAAAGAGGAGGGCTGCTGCGGACGTAACAACACGATAAACGCTGGCAAAAGATGGGTAGCTGATGAGCCGCGCGGGTAAACCCGCTGCGGTCGGGGTCTGTTGTTGCTTGAAACGGCCAACCTCTGATGCATACAGCGCCTGTCAAACCTGCTAAAGCCCTCTTTCGATCTGGCTTATGCACCCTGGCGCGCCAGATCGCGCGCGGCGGGGATGCCATGCAAGGATTCTGCCGCCTGGATCGCCTTGACGATAGCACGCGCGAGCGTCTGTACGGCTGCCGCGCCCAGCATACTGAGTTCTATGGGGTCCAGCGGCATGGCTCTGGCGTCTTGCGCCGGACGACCTGTACCCAGCGCAAAGATGGTGTCGCCGTCAAAGGGCGTGTGAACCGGGCGAATTGCCAGCGCCAACCCGTCATGCGCCATGCGGGCGATGATGTTCGCGTCGGTTTTGGTCAGCCGGGCGTTGGTGGCGACGACGGCGATAGTGGTGTTTGCCAGCGGCGATGTGCCAAAGGGGGAATCTGACATGGGCGCGCCGCCTGACGGGGCTGATGCGGCATCCGGTTGGGTCGGTGTGGTAATGACCGACGGGCTGTCGAAAAGAAAGCCCTGGCCGGAGGGATGGCGCGCGCCAGCGAGGATGCGCTGTGTCTCCGGGTCGCGTACATCGCCGCCCGCATTGACGGCGACGAGCGCGCCCATCAGCGTGCCAGACGGCAGGCTGGCGCTGGCGCTGCCCAGGCCGCCTTTCATGGCCTGGGTGAAACCCAAAAACTTGCCAACGGTGGCCCCCGTTCCAGCGCCCACGTTGCCCTGCGCGACGGGTCCGTTGGCGGCTGCCTGGCAGGCGCGTTCGCCAGCGGCGGCATCGGGCCGAATGTCGGCGCGTCCCAGGCCGAGATCGAGCAACGCTGCCGCTGGGACGATGGGGACAAGCGACTCACCAGCCGCATAGCCCACGCCCTGCGCTTCCAGGTAGCGCATGACGCCGCTGGCGACATCCAGCCCATAGGCGCTGCCCCCCGTCAGCACGACGCCATGTACTTCTTGTACCATGTAATGAGGGCGCAGCAGGTCAGTCTCGCGGGTGGCTGGTGCGCCGCCGCGCACATCAACCCCACCAACCATAGGCCAGTCGCAGAGAACGACGGTGCAACCGGTGCCTGCTTCAAGGTTGGTATCGTGCCCCACGCGCAGGCCAGGGATGTCAGTAATATCGTCGTGCATGATGAAACCTCTCTCGTGGGTCTGCCTGGGCAGCCAATGCAGCCAGCCCGTGGTTAATTGCTCGTCAGCAGTTCGGAGGACGGGTCTTCTTCTGGCAGAGCCATATGATATGACCCGTTCAAGGTCGGCGCGTGGCCGCTGTAGATGGTCGCCATGTCTGTCAGGATAGGGGTGATTTTGGGCCGCCATTTCTTGCGCGGGTCGAAGCGCGCCACAATCGCCGAACCGATGAAAGTCGTTATGAGGGTGGTAATCGCCAGGAAGATAAAGGGGGACACGCGATGTATTCCGCCAGGTCTATAAAGCGTGGGGGTGATGATGGCGCTGGCGAAGCCACCCACCATACCAATCGCATAAAAGAGGCCCTGAATGAGTCCGCGAGCCTCTTCTGGCGAAACATCTATGAGGTAACTGTCAGTCGCCGGTTGAAAGAAGCTGACGAGTGTACCCTCAGCAAAGGCGAAGAGGCAGATGAGGGGCAGGCTGGTCAGCAGCCCATAGATGGTGTAGACGACCCCCAGCAGCAGCCCTGGAATCAAGATGAGCAGCGCCCGTTTGTGTCGGTCAGCAAAGCGTCCGGCAAGCGGTTGGAGGAAAAGCTGCGGCAGGGCAAAGCACGTATAGCTCAGACCAATCAATGAGAGCGCGGCGGTTTCGGAAAGACCTTGCTTGACGGCCAGATCGTGCATCCAGATGCTCCAGAGCACGTTGAAGAGACCCAGGGCGATATTGCGGCCAAAGGTGAGGGCCATTGGCCCCCAGAGGTTGAGCTTCAGGAGGCGCTGATCGAACAAGCTGACGCTCATTTTGGCAGCTTCGGCGGAGAGGTGGTCTTTGACGCGCGTATCATCTACCCGCAGCAAGCTGAGGGCCACGACGGTAAAGGCCATAGCAGAGCTGGCGAGAAACGGGGCCGGATAGCCAAAGAGAGCCAACTCCGAACCAAGACCGGGGCCAATCAGCAGGCCAACGCTGATGGCGGCGCTGAACGCGCCATACGCTTCGCCCCGACGTTCCGGGGGAGTGACATCGCCCAGGTAGGCGCGGGCAGCAGGAATCAGGCCCGCCGCGCCGATACCTTCCACGAAGCGCAGGCCGATAAAAGCCCAGGGACTGGTGAAGAACAGATAGAGGATCGCAACGACGCCATGCACTCCCAGCCCGGAAGCCAGCATGAGCTTCCTGCCAAAGCGATCAGTGAGCCAGCCGCAGGGGAGGAGGAAGAGGAACGTGGCCCCGAAAAAAGCGGCGGTCATCCAGCCGATCTCCGTTGGAGATGAGCCGGTTTGCTCGGCATAGAGATTGCGAACGGGCAGCACCACGCCCATACCGAGAAAGGTGACGAAGACTCCCAGGCAGATGACCAGGAGATCGGGGTTGCTTAGGAGATACGAACCACGAAGACGTTTCCATACGGATTGCATACGCGCGAGCAGTCCTCCCCTGGTGAGATGGCAGCGTCGTGCCGAGCCAGGCAGTAATTTACTGCTTGCAGCATAGCATAGCCGTCAAACTTCTTGCTGGCTTGCGCTTTGCTGGCGCCTGATCCTGCTCTCACCTGCCGCCACATCTGCTGAGCAAGAGTGACCCAAATTGGCTATCAGCTATCTGCCCTGCGCCTCGGCATCATAATGAATGACAGGCAGCAAGCTGAGGTCTACCTCGCGGAAGTGTTCGGGGCCAAGTTGCGTGAGGGCGCTCTGGAGGGTACGCGCGTCGGCAATAAGCCGGGCAATATCAACGCGCATGCAGCGCGGGGCAAATGGTTCGAGGTAGCGTGCGCCGGAATCCAGCTTGATAATGGCGCCGCGATAATTGCCGCGCAGCAGGTGATAGCAGCCGACGCCCACTTGCAGGATACCCTTGTAGACGGTGCGGATGGGCCTGCGCTCCTTGATCCAAATGCCTTCGAGCGTTTCATGGCATTCAAAATATTCGCGGTGATTGAATTGCTCGATTCCGTGAAGCAATGCTGGCGTCGTCTCTTCGTCCCACCCGGGCACTGCGCTAGATTGGTCTGGCGATTCCTGGGCCATTGGCTTCCTCCTGCCCTTGCTAGCTTTATTGACAACCCTGGCATTTGTAGTCTATACTAAAAAGGCGAAACATGCCTGGTGACCGTAGCTCAATTGGCAGAGCACTGGATTGTGGCTCCAGTGGTTGTGGGTTCGAGCCCCATCGGTCACCCCATCGTTCCCGTATTCCTCTGAAGCCCCCTACTTTTACCTACAGTTTGTCCGCTGCGGACAAACTGTGCTTCCAATAGAGCGCAGACAAACTGGCTCTCCATCATGCCCGGTGCACAGGGCTCGGTTGATAAAATGAAGAAGAGCGGGTATACTTCTGAGTCAAGCAACAGCATCCTGCACAAAGCTGATCGTTTGATAAGCCGCTCGTGTGCTAAGGTCCTGGAATGAATCCGAGCATCCCAAGCTATCGTTACTTTACACTTCCCCATCAGTTTTCCACCTACCGGCCTGAGCCGCAGAGGTGTGAGCTATGTGATCGCTCCCTTCCTGGCTATGAGGGACCCTTCTTTGGGAAGCGCGAGGTCGCCTTCGTCTGTGAGGAGTGCCTGGTCAGCGGGCGACTCATCGAGGCCGAGCTGTTCACGAATCGGGGAGATACTGCCGCCCTGGAGCAGCAACTAGCCCACCTACAGCCAGAACTCACCTCTCAGACGCGACAGGTGTTGGCACAAGAACAGACCAGAGAACTCGAACAGCGGACACCCCATCTGGTCACCTGGCAGGACTTCCTCTGGCCCGTCCACTGTGGCGAGTATTGTCGGTTCCTCAAGGAAATAGGGCAACCCGGGTTGAACCGGCTCGCCCCTGATGGCCGGGGCATGGTCTTCTTCGCTGAGCATGCCCTCTGGATGGAAGGGCTGGCCCACGCGGAAGAAGTCTGGCCGGGGGTTCGGCCAGATATCCCAGAAGATGGGCAGGTGGCTTACGCCATCGGGGTGTATCTGTTCCAGTGCCAGCACTGCCACGAGGCGGTCCTTTTGTGGGACGCGGACTAGGAACAGCGCAGACCCCTCGCGGGAGCGGCTGACAAAGGGGTCAGGCGATGCAGGAGAGGACACGCTGCCAGATCTAGTATAGCATTACCAAGCACGCTGCAGATTGGGCCGCCTACAAAGGAGGCGTGTGACTTGAAACAGGTGCATGTGCTGCTGGTTGCGGCTATTGGTGGTATCATTGGGGCAATCATCGCCGACCTTATCACCGTGCTTTGGAAGCCAGACCTGGGCGCGACTCGATGTCACATCTCTGCTGGTTGACTTGCTTGCTATCATTATCACAGCGTTGGCGATCATGGCTTCCTTCTTCCTCTCTGGTCTGTAGACCAGTGCAGAGAGAAGGCGGCGGCACTCGAAAAGCGGCTGAGCGAGCAGTTCGCGTCTGAGCAAGAGGACGCCGTCGAAAAATACTTCAATAAGCGCAATCGAGAAATGCTGTATGCAGCCCTGATGCTGGCTGGAGCCGCTGTCACGGTCAACTGGATCAGCAATTGGTTCAAGAGAAGAAACCAGGGATGACGATGCGAGTAGAAAGGTTGGTAAGCGATGGCGACCCGCGCGTTTGTCAACCCAAGAGAGAAAGCCGAGGTGGCCGCCAATGGCCGATGAACATGTGCACGCATGGGAGAGAGTTCCCGGGTACGTCTCTGCCCAGCAGCACCACTGCGCCGATTGTGGCGCCTATCGCACGGTGGTCAAGGGTGTCGGCACGAAGCGCGAAACCGGGCCAGTCTTGGGCGGGCGCGACGTAATTGTCGAAGAGCTCGAGCAGCAGCTTCGAGAGGTGTACGATGAGCTGGAGATGACGAGCGAACACCTGAAGGATGCTCGCCACTATGTGGTGTATCAACGCGAAGTACTTGCCCAGGCGCGGGCGCTGCTGGAACAGGCGCTTGACGAATGGATATATGGTCCATTGGAAGACAAGATACGCGCATACCTGGCGCAGCAGGAGAAGCAAGATGGCGGGTGAATTCACCCGCCATCTTTTTGGCTAGCTAATCTCCTCCTTAATTTGGCGGTTGAATTGCACGGCGCTGAGCTGCCGCATCAAGCACGGCTTGATTCGCCTGTGCTATCCGCTGGCCTGTTTCTTTATCCAGGTCCGCAAGGTCTTTGTCGATCTTGGGAAAGCCTCTGCTTATCCAGCCGCCATCAGGGTTAAGGTCGAATATCGCTGCATGCTTTCTGTTGAAAATGTCATGGTAGGTCAACGTAACGCGCGCTATCATCCCCTTTGGGGCCAATAAACTGTAGTCGCCAATCTTGTCCTCAAAGGTGAAATGTAAAGTATTAGACCGCGCGTTGTACCCCTTCTCTCCATCTTTAGGCAAAGGTTCCTGTGCTTCGAATTGAAAGCGTGTAGCAAGCTGTAAAGAATAATTCTCCGGGATATACCCATAGACCCACCCCTGGATGTTTATTGCTACCCCGGAGCCGACATTCTTGTAGGCGACGTACTGCGAGGCGTGGCTGTAGTCAAGTTGCCCGTTGCTAACCGCGATATTCGTTCCTGTCTGACCGTGAAGCAAGATAAGCAACGGACGGTGCTGGTCCTGGCGTGCCTCTACCGCTTCCGCCTGTGCTATTCTGGCTTGCTCCTTGCCTTCCTTTATCTGTTTGTGATTGTCCCGCAGGCTTAAAACCGCCACCACAGCAAGGGCGCCGTTGAGAACGATTCCAATGATGGGTAGAGCATCCATCTTTCACCTTCCTTTTTACAACACGTTTGCTCCAGTATAGCACAGTGACGCCCTGTCGCAGCATTCGCGGGTAGGGCTAAAACCAGCAAGCGTTATTTAACGAATGGCAGCTCGGCAAGGTTCGTCGTGGAGCCAGGGGTAGGCTGAGTGACTGGGCCAGCGCTCCCTTCCAGTGCCAGTTGGCACGCCGATTGCGCTCCAAAAGAGTGGCAGATTGATAAGCCAAGGAGAGACAGAGCTCGAAAGGAGGCTCAATGATGGGACACATCCACTCTACCTATCGCATCCTGACGCTGCAGACCAGTTTGGAGGAAATCACCCACCTGGGGGAGGGCTATCTGCTGGTTCAGGATGGGGACGACTGGCGGCCTAAGCAGTTGCTGGTATGGCTGGAGCAGCACAACCCCGATCTCCTCTCGTTGCCCGTGGCCCTGGTTCCTCCAGATGCCAATGGGGACGGAGCGGTCTTTGCCGTGGACCCCGAGGGAGAGCCGCTCACCGATACGCCCCTCTTTCGCATTGAGCGACGGCGGCCCACCGTCTACCCCATCTGAGCGGGCCGCTATATATGCTCCCACCAGAACCGCCTCCACGCCATCCCCAAGTCCGGCGCTTCACGGTGCCGCTCCCCGAGACTATCCAGGAAGCACGCGAACGACCTGACGAGGCGATGGGGCAAGGGGCCAGGGCCTTCCCCAAGAGGACACTGCTGGAGCGCACAGCGGTGGAGGGCAGGATGTGGCTGGTGATCGGGGCTATCCTCCTCGTCGCGGGCGGCATCACGTTTTCTCGCTACCTCACTGCGGGTGAGCTCGCTGGCGGCTGTTGTGGTGGGGGCCTCTTGGTCGTGGCGGGGACCGTCCTGTTGGTGATCGGGGTCCGTGATCGAGGCGAGTTCTCCCGCTAAGAGTCATTGCGAGGTGGGACACCCACCATCGCCCCGGTCGGCGGCATCCTCTGTCAGGCGTTTTTCGAACCAATGGTGGGCATACGGCTCATCGTTAAAGGCTTCTACTTCTTGGTATCCGCTGTCTCGGTACAGGTGGATAGCTTCAATGAGGGTGTGGTTCGTTTCCAAGTGAAGCACTGCCACTCCCGCTTCCCTGGCTTGGCGCTCCAGCGCCTCGAGGAGGCGCCGCCCCAACCCAAGCCCACGCGCCCGTGGAGCGACCCACATTCGCTTGATCTCTCCTGGAGCATGCTCGTGAAGCTTCAAAGCGCCACAGCCAACTGGCTCCTCTCGCAGACGTGCCACGAGCAGTAGGCCACTGGGGGGCGTGAGTTCGTGCGGCTGCGCCGAAATACCGAGAGTTGGATCGAACCCGGCTTCGAAGCGCTGGTTGAGTTCGGCGAAGTATTGCTCGATGCACGATCTGGCATCCAGGCTTGTTGGATCGACAACACCAATGTTCACCATGGATGCGGTCAGCAGCCGCTCGACCTCTGCCATCGCTGCTCCCAGCTTCACGCGCTGGCGGTCGTTCAGCGGCTCAAGAAGCGAACGGGCAAATGCATCGGCACGATGATCCAGTTCAGCGCGCTCATGCAGGCCGGCCTCGGTGAGCTGGACCTGGCGAACTCTTCCATCGTGCTCACTCGGCCCAACCATGATCAAGCCTTGCCCCTCGAGCGAACGCAGGAGTCGGCTGACGTACCCGGAATCGAGCCCAAGCCGACTTCGCAGTTCCCGGATCCTGGCCCCCTTCGTTCCGATCTCCCACAGCAGCCGTGCTTCGCCAAGTGGATGGTTTCGACCCAGGAAGTGGTCGTTTAACACCCCAACGCGCTCCGTCATGGTGCGATTGAAGCTGCGAACCTGTTCAACCAGTGACATGTCCATGACAACCTCCAGTCGTGTCCAATCAGTGACCGCTCATTCTCTGATTATAGTCAGAGAATCTAGTCTGATGCAAGGAGCCTGGAACGGTGGTCATGGCAATGGATAATATCCGATGGCAAGCACATCAAACAGCAGTTGGGGCTGCGCCACAAAACGCTGGGCAGGCACGCTCACCAATTGGTCAGCTTGCTCCGGCGCCGGCGGCCAGGGGTCCCGATCAAGCTGATGGGCGATCTGGCCTACAGTGTTCTGGAGTTGGGGCTCCACTGTGCCCGTCATCAGATCACGCTGATTGCCCCGTTTCGCCTGGACTCAGTCATCCACCAGCCCACGCCACCCCTCAGTAAGCATACGTTGGGACGACCGCCCGTAGTCGGCCCGCGCCTGCCCTCCCTCGAACGTGTGCTGCAGGATCCACAGACCCAGTGGCAGCGTCTGACCTTGGAGTGGTATGGGCAAGGCCAACGGACGCTGGAGTACTGCAGTGACACGGCCTGGTGGTATCGCTTTGGCTACACACCTCTGCCCATTCGCTGGGTGCTCACTCGTGACCCGGCGGGAAAGCGCCCGCCTAAGCTGGACTTTGTACAAAGTCCAGCGGGCGTTTCGCAACGCGGGACGAAGTGCAGAGGCCACTGATCAGGTGCTCCTCGACGCCACCCGTAGGCCCCTCATGCCGCTTCCTCCACAAGTCGCGCTCTTGCCTGTTATAATAGTGGGGATGACCCCGACAGACCCGTGACAGACGCTGGTCTTGCGTCGAGACGAAAGGAGGCGTCGGATGGTCTCGCAGCGAGCAGCCTGGCGTGGGAGGTGGAGCGAGCGCCTGCGGGTGCTAGGCGTGGGCGTGCTCTCGGGCTTGGGGGTCGGCTTGGGCGCCGCGATCATCGCTCGACTTCTCATGCGGCTCATCGCGGTGGCGCTGGGAAGAGCCCCCATGTTCACCGCCGCGACCTTCGTCCTGGTGCGCACTGGCCTCTACGACGGCATCTTGATGGGCCTCCTCTTCGTAGCCATCCGCCGGTATCTGCCGGGGGGCGGACTCCTGAGGGGCGTGGCGTTCGGGGTCCTGCTGCTGGCGCTGGCCCTGCTGCCCTTCGTGTTGCCCTTCCTGGGAGAACTCCAAGACGCCCCGGTACTGGGCAGTGCGCTCTTCGCTGCCCTGTTCCTAGCGGCGGGGATCGCCGAGGCGGCGGCTGTCGCTCAGCTGGAGCGACGCCTTCCTGCTCCGCGGCGGGGTCTAGCTTCGCTGCTGGGCTACGGGTTCCTGACGATGTTGGCCGTCTATACCGTGCTCTCGTTTGTGATCGGGTCCGTCGCCCTCCTGCTCGCGTGAGCCTGCTCGCCTCTGGGTGGCCGCCGACATGCGACGGCTCTTGGCCTGGCGCAAGCTAGGGGACTGCGCGCCACCCATGCTTGCCAAGGGATGCAGAGCAGTGAGGTCCGAAACACCCTCGCAATGGATACTTTCAATATGTGTAACCAATCATATGAGTTGGTGTCCCAAACTATGAGTAAAGGCTCGCTGAAGCTTGTACTTTTGCCGCTCTCTGCATTTTTCCAGCCTGCGCTTCCTTGGCTAACGACTCGCTGAGGGCCACTACACCCCAGGATCTATGAGACCTGAGCTCTCAACGAGATTGGGAGGCACTCCATATTATCCGGGACAGCAACGGCAAGTGCTTTCGGTAAGCTTTTGCGGCCAATTTGCCTTTTCGGCAAAGCTCTGCTGCCAGTGTTGTCAAAATCACTACCTCTCTGGTTTTCAGAGACCTCGAAATAGAGTGCCTTCGTCAAATGCCCGCAGCAAGGTATGCTTCCCGCAGCGGCAAAGTTATGGGAATACTCACAGAAGCACGCCATCAGAATCATCAACATTGCCGGAGACACCCACTGTTGATCCTCCGCAATTTGACGGCCTTTGACGGGGTTTGACGGCCTTTGACGGGCTTGACAAGGTAGAACTAATGTTCTATATTTGTGTATGGAGATGAGCGCCTCTCCTCTTTCCTTTCTGCTCTGGTCTTTCGTTTGAGTCCCCGCTCCACGAGGCTACAACGCCAGGACACGTACCCTTCTCTCAGTGATGAACGCTCACCTCACTTGAGGCCGTCCCAAAGAGCGCCTCTGCTACAGAAGGCGTGCAGGGCCACATTGTCTTTGTTTTTTTCTGCTCGTCTGCTAACAGCGGTGGCGTCTGCTCGCCCAGAGCATCCTACAGGTGGGGTGCTGGAAAGGAGGTTTGAGTCCCGATCTGCTCCTGTGTCTTTTGCTTGCCGTGACACCAGAGAAGTCGGAGCCTGGGAGCCAGAGCTGGTAGAGAGGAGTGCCTGGGACATGCCAGTCGGCCTCACGGACCAGCTCGAACGGTTTCTTTCGTAGTTATCAGAACGGGTCACCTCGTGAGGAGACCCCACCCGTTTTAAGAAAGGAGCACTGGAGACAGCCTCTCACTTGGGCTGCTCCCATGCCATGAAACAACGTTGGATCAAGACCACCTTGATGGTGCTGCTGCTCATATTGGGCACGAGCGCCCTCTCTGGGGGCGGGTACCTGGCCTTCGCAGCCGGAAAGAGTCCTTCGCTGGCTCAGGAATACTTCTATGGACCAGCCAACTGCCATAGCGACCCTACGTTGCCTGATACCTCTGGGAGCAAGCAGCAGTATGCCGACTATCTTGTGAACGTCATCGCGCCTCGCTACCATCTCGAAGCGGCGGTGCTCCTCTGGCAGGTGCAGCAGGAAAGCGGTTTTAATCCAAGCGCGCTCAGCCCGGCAGGCGCGATAGGCATTGCGCAGTTTATGCCTGCGATGGCCGCTGCCTATCACATCGATCCCTGGGATCCCTGGCAATCGCTGGATGGGATGGCTCGCTACGATCTAGACTCGTTGCGCGCCTTCTGGGACTGGTCGCATACAATTGCCGCGCGTTTCGGCGGGAACCGAAACGCTTATGCCTGGGGGCTGGCGCTGGCTGCCTATAACGCAGGCGGGCCCAACACCGGAAAGGCGCTGGGCTGGGCAGACCAACATAACTGGAGTCGTGGCCCCTGGACATGGCTCTGGTGGTTTGGTGATGCGAACCAAACCTTCTATTACGTCCCCAACATTCTTGGCTGCGAAGCTACCCCTACCGAACTTCCCGTCACCGCGCTCGTGGAGGATGTGCCACAGTATGTGCCTGATGGCTATGATAGCCAGGCGCAGTTTGAGGAATGGAACGGCTACACCTGCGGACCGGCGACCATGACCGCCATCTTGCGTGCCTATGGCGCGAAAACGCGGATCGGCATCCTCTTTGATCTGCTGTACTACCGTCAATTTGGCATTATGGGCATTGATAAGCAAGGATTGCATGGCCCAGATGGCTTTGTGCCCTTGCTTGCAAAGTACTACCCCAGGTGGTATGCCGTTTCGTTCAACGGAACCAGTACCGGCTACCTGAGTTATGCTCATCTGCAACGGATTGTGGAGGCAGGCTATCCGGTGGCAGCCGACTTTTGGAACGATGGGTCCTTCTGGCCCAATTTGTCACAAGGCCATTGGATGACTGTGGTTGGCTTTACCAAGACCAACGTGATCGTGCGCGATTCGAGTACGTTTCACCTGGACAACCAGTTGAGTATTGACTTGTTCAAAAAGCTCTACACCGGTCTGGCCGCGCCTGTCTTGCCGGTGGGGGCGCCGCTGCCATGACACGCCGCTGGATCAAGACCAGCTGATTGGCGATGACGGGTATTGTTTAGTAAAACAAGAGGTGACGAGACGACAAGACGGCTGCTCAAACGAACGAGTTTGAGCAGCCGTCTTCTTATAGAAGGGAATGGAGCACCGCTGGAAAAACACGAGAATTTCGGCCTATTCGGCAAAGCTCTGCTGCTAATACCTCCAAGATCGCTGCATTGCTGATTTCGAGGGGCATCGAAAAAGGATGCCTTCGTCAAATGCTGGAAGCAAGGGCATCGGTTTCCCAATCATCAAGGGCGCGATTTGCAAGACTGGCAACACCCTTCGAGGGGCCAACAAAATTCGCGTTTTGATACGAGCGGTGTTCACCCGATGCGCCTCTAAGCTCGCTTTATTGCCAGAGCAGCACGGAAGGAAGCTGCCCTGGATACGCCACGCGCAGCAGGGTATACCCCAAACCAGCAGTACCCTGAAAAAAGCCGAAATGTTGTACCTGCCTCGGCAACAAAGGGTCCAGCGCAAACGCGCCCCTTTGTTCTGCTCCCCTGACCATTTGCCCCATAGCCTGCCCGGCAACCCTCGCAAGCCGAAGGTCTGATAGCTGCTGAGCAGCAGTGAGCAGGATGTCTACTCGGCCCATATTGCCACAGCAGAGGTGATCCAGGGCTTGTACTCCTTCTTGCTCTGTCCTGTGCAGGGCAATCTCGATGTCTTTGCGTACCTGATCCGTATCCAGGGATGGCAGGCCACCCAGGCGTGCCAGGCCGATTCCGGGCGCGCCATGACACCAGGCAACGCGGAATTCCAGTGATTCCTCTGAGCGCAGGTCCGGCCAGTTATTGATCTCTGGCAGGAAGGTGCTATCCTCGTAGGCAATACCTTCGTCGGCTGCTTCTTGATAGCAGGTGTTGTGGGTAAGAGCATAAAGGCGCAGCAACGCATATGTTATCCCGGCAGCCCCGTGCGAGAAGCCCGTCAGTGGCTTGCCAGTGAAACCCGGCCAGGCTCGATAGCCAGAACGGCTGCACATCCGTGCTTCCAACAGGCGTTCTCCGCAAGCCACAGCGCGGTCCCGGATGCTCTGGTCAGGTGCCACGCCATAGAGCGCGAGTAACCCAAGCAGCGCCCCAGCCGAACCATCAAAAATGTCGAGAGCCTCATCTTTAGCAATGCTCTCGAAGGTGATCAACTCAGCCGCTTGTCTGGCGTCAGCCAACAGGGCAGGCTCGTCGAGCAATTGGCTGATGGCTGTCAGGGTGTAGACGACCGAAGCCAGGCCGGTGGCTGCACCAATACCCAGCTCTTTCGCCAGCCGTGAACCGTACAGATGGAGGGCCTTGCGGAGTGGTTGTAGCGCGCCCAGGGCTAGTTCACGATAGCCAGCGCCACCAGTGACCCGCTCTACCGCAGCCAGAAAGAGCGCGATGCCGCAGACGCCGGAATAGAGGTCATACCCAACTGGTTGAAGTTGGTAGCGATCTGCCCAGGACATATACTGGGGCACAATCCAGGATGCGCTCCCATCACTCGCGCGAATGGTGTGACGGTCAATCGTTTCTGCGAGTTGCAGGGCATGGGCCAGGAGGCGCTCTGGCTTCACCTGCTCATCGGCAGCAACCGGCTCTCCATAGAGGGAGGCATCACTCCTGACAGGTGTCCCTACCGGATCGCGCGCAACGTAAGCATAGAGCGAGCCGGAGATGAAACCAAGCTGCCGCTCTAAATCTTCGGCGCAGAGTGCCTGCAATCTGCTGATGACCAGATCGAAACTCGGCCCCCGGAAACAGCCCTCGATGCTCTGACCGGAGAGAAGGATGAGGCTGTCGCTGTCAGCACGGGTGCTGAAAAATGGAATATCCATTTGCTGCATTGCCTGCTGCTCTTCTGCCAGAATGGGCCACCAGCGCGAGCACTGACGTCTCTGCGAGGAAACTTCTGGGGGTGGCATGACTGCCAATCCCAACGCCTCCAGTTGGATGGTCCGGTCGGCTCCATCACGCAGATACTGAGGGGCGAGCAGGCACTGCAACAACGAACCATAGACCTGGGTATTGCGGTAGATCAGACGAAGCTGCTGGTGCTTCAGATCATAGAGCGGGCTGCCAGGCTTCAGGAGCGACTCCCGGTGAGCCAGCAGGAACCGATAACAGTGCTCGAACCCGGTAAGGACGTCTTCGCCATGTTCGGCCAGGAGCAACGAGATGCCGTTTTGTGAGGTGTAGTCAGTTGACGCCTCCACTTTGATCGGCTTTGACTTGAGTTCCATCCGATCAGTATTCACATGTTCCCAACGTGAGGCTATCGTCTCGAACACCAATTCGTCAGGGCCACGCAGACCACTGATATCGTAAGCCTGGTGTCCATTTTTGTCTATCTGCCAGCTTGGTAAGAAGCCCGTATGCAGCACGGAATCGGCGATCATCTCCTGGGCCAGCAACTGTGCCTGCACGCCGTCATCCAGGCTTTCCAGATAAGCGCGATGCTGCATCAGCGCCTCCATATCCACCAGCACCGGATGTTCGCCGTGAGCAACCAGATTATTATGATGGCAGTCCGTTCCCACCAACACATACATCAGGCACAACAACATCCCCGCCCGCTGATAATAGCGCCGCCCTGCCTCCGCATCCTGGCAGCGCAGCTGCGTGACAAATTCCACCCAACCATAGCTTCCCCGGTTGATAACGGTGAGTATTTTGAACGGGAGGGAGATACCCTGCTCATTCATCCAGGCAAGAAGGCGATTATAGGCCACCTCAATGCCCAGGTTCTTGGGTTTGTACACCAGCTTGTGGCCTGATGCGAACGTGAGCGCCAGGACACTACGCCTGCCACGATGCGGGTCAGAGAGCGCAGCCTCGATCTTGACGACCTGCGCCAACGCATCGGCAGCCCCCAATACCTGCTCAATGCTCGCCCAGTCAGCCGCCAATCGTCCAAGAAACTCAGCAGTGGCTTCGACCCAGAGTTCTGTAACCCTCGCCAGCAGCCGGGCAAGGACAGGATAGTGCTGGAAGAACTCTATCAGTTCCCCGCCAAGTATCTGTTCAACGAAGTCCTGATAGAGCGTGCGATCATCGGAGTCTTGAAGCTCACTCAGCAGGCGTGTTATAGGAGAACGCGCCTGGAAACGTTTAAGAGAAAACTCCAGGTGAAAAGCCCGCGCGGCATAGCCAGTCAACTCCTGAAGCAGATGGCGTTCGAGGGAGGTATGCGCCTCGCAGCTCAAAAGGTGGTAAGCGGCTCCGGCATGTTCCTTCAGCCGCTGCTGGGCTACGAGAAGGAATGGAGTGATGAGTTCTTCAAAAGGAAGAGGGTCGCTGGGGACAAGACAGCGCAGATGAGCAGGGTGATCCAGGTTGCGGCGCTTAGCCGAACCAGATGGAGCAATGGCGAGCCTCAAAACGGCATCCAGCAGGCTTGCCCAGGAGGGAAGGGCTGCGCCCTCACGCATATGTACCTTGCCAAGAACGCCCCGTACTTTTTCTACATCAAGGCCGTCCCAGGCCAGACGCTGCTGAAACAGATCCCAATTCCCCCTGGCGATGACCTGGCGCCATGTATCAAGGCGCGCGTTGACAACTTCGTGGCTTTCTTCGCTGCTCTCGGAAACGAAAGCAGCGCCTAGCCGTTCATCAAGAGAACTAGCCGCTGCAATGATGCTGAGTACAGCGGGTTGCACGAGAGATAAGGCTGGCATCATTCCCCCTTGTTGCGCCGAAATGACTGCTCCACTCAAGATGCAAAGGGAGCTTGCCTCGCCAGAAAATCCGACGAGGCAAGAAGAGGAAGCTTGAACTAATCGTTTTGCTAGCCTGGCCCTGGCTTATCTGCAACTCTGTAGTGTAGAGAGCGTCTGATGCGTGCTCGCCCCACAGGTGCAGCAGCCTCCGCCAACCCCATCGCGGGGGCGGCCACCAACAGCCTGTTCGAGTTCGGCATCAGATAGATCGCTCATACCCACTTGTGCTTCTCCAGGGATGACGATATGGATGTCCGTTGGAGTCTCCTGATGAATATGGATGTTGACCCCTGGGGGAACGGTGGCGCCGAACTCGGCCTGTAATGCAGCCTTGGGATCGCTGAGCAATCGCTGCCGGAATGTTGTGTCTCGCATTGCTTTGGCGACGATTGGGTCTTGTTGCTGATGCTCTTGAGCCATGTGTTTTTTAACCTTTCTTTTGCTTCTACCACTAGGAATCTGCCTATAATTAGCTTCGCCGACTACTTCCCAACAACCGAGGCTTTCTGCCGTTGACAGCCACTATTCTAGGGGCGCAAGATGCTCCAGGAACAGATACAACTGACACTGAAAACTGATACTGGTTTCGGTCTCGTTCAGCGTTGGTCACTCAGGCAGGTGTAGATATGCAATTGAAAGCGCATTGTCTCGGGGTTTTGCCGCCCCTCGGCAATACACAGGGTCGTGTTTAGCCAGCGGTAGCGTTCGTCCTCGGCCTCGAAGAGCGCGGTGAGCAGGTGCTGGCCCTGCCAACTCAGGGTGGTTTGGGTACCCATCGTGCGCCCTTGCAAGGTGAAGAGGATCGGCGCTCCGTCCCCTGTGGTAATCACCCCATGCGCATTAGGCAACATGACGCCATCGCTGCGGCGCTGGGGATGGTTCACCCAGCGAATCCGTCCAGCAAGCTGGTCTCCAGAGGCAATCCCTTCCCCGGTTCCAAAGCCGGTCCCTTCCTCGCTGGCGTAGGGTTGAATCAGGGTGAAGCCACCTTGATACCCAAGTTCCATATCACAGAGATGCTCAAGCCTCATCTTTCTGACCTCTCATTTCTGGGAATGGCAATGTGAACCTGGATCGTGCGTCTGCTTCCGTTTTCAGCTATACTAGCAGCAACTGATGTGCGAGGTAGATTCTTGCCCTTGGCTGGGGTGAACATACTCCCAAGAGGTATAAGGTTGACAGGTACAACTGATACTGAAACCGATACAACTGCCGACGTTCTTTCCTCATTCGGAGTCTTGCTGAAACGCTACCGGCGAGCCGCTCATTTCACGCAAGAAATGTTGGCCGAGCGCGCTGGCTACAGCACCACCTACTTGAGCAAATTAGAACGAGGAGAGCGACAGCCACTCGCTTTTACGGTGGCTACATTGGCTGAAGCTCTGGGGCTGGATTCCAGCGAGCGCGCGACGCTCGAAGGTGCAGCCCAACGAACCTCTTCAGTCACTCGCTGGCAGCCTCAAGCGAATGTTTCCACTGCCAACGTCGCTCTTTTGCCGCTGGTTGGGCGGACGGAAGAGCAGAGGTTTCTGGCGCGCTACCTCGCTGATGAGGAGCCACTCCTGCTCCTGGTGCTGGGTGAACCAGGTATCGGCAAAACGCGTCTCTTACAGGAAGCTGCCCAGCAGGGGCAGCGGCATGGCTGGCGCGTCCTGGATGGCCGCTGTCATCGGCACAGCGATCAGGAACTGTATGCTCCGCTGCTTGGCGCGTTGGAACGCTACCTGGCCCACCAGTCCCTGGCAGGGCAACGCGAAGCGTTGCAGCAGTGCGGCTGGTTGCTTCGGCTGCTCCCAGAACTGGCAGAGGTAGCTGGCCTCTCATTGCCTCCCTGGAACGTTCCACCTGCCCAGGAGCGCAGATTGCTCTTTGCTGCCGTGCGGCGCTTTCTGGACAACATCGCGGGAGCATCCGGCACGCTGTTGGTTCTGGACGATCTTCAGTGGGCCAGCGTTGATACACTCGATTTGCTGACAAGCCTCTTTCGGTCCAATGCCAGGCGACCATTGCGCATTATCGGCGCCTACCGCCATAACGAAGTCCTCTCAACCGATCCCCTCAGCCTGGCAATGGCAGATTTGGCCCGTGAGGTTGGCGCCCAGCGCCTGGAACTTGGCCCGCTCGCGTCTCCAGATGCCGAAAAATTGCTGGGCCTGCTGCTGGCTGGCTCCACCATAGACCAGGAGGCGCCGCTGGTGGAGACGGTTCTTCGGCGCGCTGGTGGTGTGCCTTATTTTCTGGTCAGTTGCGCCCAGGGGTTGCGCACCGGAACATGGGGTGGCGCAGCCGGGGAGGCCATTCCCTGGCAGGTTACTGAAACCATCCGGCAGCGGGTCGGCGCCCTCTCAGAGGAGGCGCAGTACCTGCTGGGAGCCGTAGCTGTGGTGGGGAACAATGCGCGCCGATCAATTCTGCTGGCGCTGGCTACCCAACTGGGATGGGGCAAACGGGCGGTGCTTCTGGCTCTGGAACAGGCTTGCCAGGCGCGGCTGTTAGTGGAACAAGGCGAACATAGCTATGCGTTTGCCCACGATCTCATTCGCGAAGTGCTGGCAGAGGGTATGAGCGCGGTGCGGCGGGCTATCCTGCACCAGCAAATTGCTGAAATCCTGGAACAAGAGATGCATCCGCCAGTTGCGGTACTTGCGTATCACTATAGTCAGGCCGGGCTGTCAGAGAAAGCAATTGCTTATCTCGAACTCGCCGGAGACCACGCCCGAACCGTCTATGCCCATGAGCAGGCCGAGCGGTACTACCGGGCGTGGCTAGAGCGCCTGATCCAACTGGAGCGCCCTGGCGAGGCGGCGCGGGCACGTTTTAAGCTGAGCGGTGTCCTCTTTGTGCGCGGGCAATATAGAGGCGCGCTTCCCATCCTCGAAGAGACACTTGCGTTTTATCAGCAGACCAACGATCTTGAAGAGCAAGCAAAGGTAGTGGAGCAGATAGGACACGTCTACGCGGCACTCGGCGCCGCAGAAAAGGGTATTCCTTTTCTGCAACACTGGCTTGCTTCCCCCAGCCTTTATACGTTCTCGACCTACCGGCGATGCGCGTTGTATCTCACCCTGACCTATCTCTTGATGAACAGCAGCCGAAATACCGAGGCGTTATCCGCAGCGCGGCAGGCCGTTGATCTGGCTCAGCAGGCCCAGGATGCCCGACAATTGGGCGTGGCACGGTGGTATCTGGGCAGAGTGCTTATGCTGCTCGGTCGTCTGAAAGAAGCAGTGCAGGCGCTTGAAGCCGCCATTCCGCTGGCTGAGCAAGCTGGTGATCTGCGGTGTCTCTGTCACGTCTTCTCTAACCTCAGTCTGATTGCCGATGAGCGGGGTGAACCGATTGCTGGGAAACAGTATGCTGAGCGAGCAACTCTTCTGGCTGAGCAGATGGACGCGCCAGTGCTTCTGGCGCATGTCCTGGCAAGTCGTGGGTTTAATGCCTCCGTGCTGGGAGACTGGCGCCAGGCCCAGCAGGATTATGAGAAAGCGATCACCTTGTTGCGCCAGGCAGGGATGCCCTGGGGAGCGGCCTATGCCCTGCTCAATTTTGGCGCGCAACTTCTGGCTCAAGGCCAGGAGGCTGGCAGAGCGTATCTGGAGGAAGCTACTGAACTTGCCAAACGCAGCGAAGACCTGTTGGCGCTCCGTATGGCGCAGAGTATGCTGGCAGAACAAGAGCTTCTCCTGGGCGCTCCAAAACAAGCGTGTGATCGCCTGGAGCCTCTTCTGGAGGAGGCCACACAAGAACAGCGGAACCCGTTCTCCCTGCTTCCGCTGGTGGCCTGGGCGCAGTTAGAACTTGGAGAGAAAACCCAGGCCCAGCGCCTGGTAGAGCAGGCGCGCATTGGAGCAACTGGCGAGCAGCTACGGCCAGTGCTTTTGGAGGTGTTGCTAGTACAGGCGCGGCTCGCAGCAAAACAAGCGCGTTGGCAAGAGGCTGAGGAGGCACTAGAAGCAGCATTGAAACTTTGTCGAGAGATGCCCTGGCCCTACGCCGAAGCCAAAACGCTCTTTGTAGCAGGGCGGGTTTCTCACCTGCGAGGGGAGACTGGGCCAGCGCGCGAACACTTCGAGGCGGCACTGATCATCCTCCATCGCCTTGGTGAGCAACTCTACGCAGGAGTCATCCAGCAGGCGCTTGAAGAGCTTCCCTTGCCCACTGATCGGGCAAGCGTAGAATGACTCCACGCTCTTGCTTTCTCTCCGGCGTTTGTTCTATTGCTCTGCCCGTCTGGCCGGGTGAATTGTATCAGTTCCAGTACCAGTTGTACCTGTTTTTGCCCTGCCGTTTCTGCTACGCTGAGCAGTGTCAAACACGCGCTCAGAACCGCCCGCAGGATCTTGCGAGGTGAACATTGGAACGGTGGAGCATGTAGCATGGTCCAGCGACAGCACATTTTTCGCCAGCAGGCGCTCGATCACTATGCACAGCGGCAGGAGAAAACCATCTTACCACGCTCGGTTGCCCCACCCTTCCTCCTTTGCCTGTGGATACTCCTGGGGCTTCTGCTCACTTCCATTGTGCTTGCCTGGCAAGCACAGGTACCAAGATACGCCGGGGCGGCAGGACTGTTTATCCAAAATGAGCAGATCACGCCTCAGCACACCGGCGAAGTGCTGGCGCTACTCTTTGTCCCTTTCCCCCTCTCCCCGGAAGTGCAGGTTGGGCAAGCAGTCAACCTTCAGCTTGCGGCAACTGGTGAGCAATTCCAGGCAGTTATTCGCGCAATTGAAGTGGGCGTCATCACCCCGGCTAATGCTCGGACGCGCTACGGACTCACTGGTGATCTGGCCTTTACCATCAGCCAGCCCTCGGTCATTGTGACAGCCACACTGGCAACACCACTCCCCCCTGATATGTCTGTCGGTAGGAGGATCAGCGCCCAGGTCCAGGTAGGGTCGCGCTCGGTACTCTCGCTGTTGCCAGAGTTGCTGCAAGGGGTCTTGGGAGGGTAAGCGAATGGACCGCCGTGACTATCTCCCCCCACCGGGAACTGAAGATGACGAGACGACGGTTCTGCTTTCGCCCGAAGAGCGGCGGCTGTACTACCAGCGCCGGTCAGCGTTGCTCAGCGGTCTCATTACTCCAGGGCAGCCACAGGGGGTCTCACCAGCCCTGGCGCAAGTCATTGAACACCGCGAGCAGGCGCAAGCCAGGCAAACGCGCGCGCTCAGCGCGTTGATTCAGGAAGAGCTTGAACGAGACCGAGCGCAGCTTCCCCTGCCAACAAAGTCGGCTGCTCTGGCTGGAACCCAAGAGCCTGCTCCTGCTCAGACGGCAGCGTCTGAAACAGCTCGCATCGCACCACCGCAGCAGGCAAGGCTTTCCCGGTGGCGAAAACTTTTGGCGAAGCTGCGACCACGACGGGTACCCGTCTTGCTTCAGATGAGCGTGGTGGAATGTGGCGCCGCCTGCCTCGCCATGATCCTGAGCTATTACGGGCGAAGAACCAGCGTTTCCGAAGTGCGCGAACATTGCCAGGTCGGGCGCGATGGTCTCTCTGCCCTGGATATTGTCAAAGCTGCGCGCACCTATGGCCTCCGTGTCCGAGCCGTCTCGCTCCAGGAAAACGACCTCCGGCTGATCACCTTGCCAGCCATTATTCACTGGGAGTTCAACCACTTTATGATCGTCGAGCGGGCGTCTTCTCACCAGGTAGAAGTCGTTGATCCTGGACTGGGACGCCGCCGTCTGAGCAGCGAAGAGTTTTTCAACGGCTTCACTGGTATTGTGATCATGCTGGAGCCAGGTGTACGTTTTGACCAGACTACCAGGGGACGAAAGATCGATCTGCGTGGCTATGTGTTGAACTACCTGAAAATTGCTCCAGTGTCTCTGGCGCAAATCCTTGGCGCCTCGCTCTTGCTCCAGCTTTTTGGGCTGGCTGTGCCCCTCCTGACGGCTATTGTGATCGATCAGATTCTTCCTTTCAAGCTCAAGGATGTCTTGCTGGTGCTAGCTATCGGCTTGTTCATTCTCATTGCAGCCCAATCGGTCGTCATGCTGCTGCGGGCCTCACTCCTGCTCTATTTGCAAACCCGCGTGGATACCCGAATGATGCTCAACTTCTTTGAGCAGTTACTCTCGCTGCCGCTCCGCTTCTTCCATCAGCGTTCAAGCGGCGATATTCTCGCCCGTTTAAGCAGCAATAGCATCATTCGTGACACCATCAGCAATCAGTTGATCTCAACGTTCCTCGATGGCAGTTTTGTCATCACCTATCTCATTATCCTCTTCAGCCAGTCAGCTATCTTTGCGTGGTTGACCCTGGCTATTGGCCTCCTGCAAGTGGTCATGCTTATCGTTTCCACGCGTATGATCCAACCGCTTGCCAAGCAGGAGCTACTCACTCAGGGGAAATTTCAGGGCTATGCCGCCGAAGCCCTGGTGGGGGTCACGACTCTCAAGGCAGCAGGAGCCGAACAGCGAGCACTGGAGCGCTGGACCAATCTTTTCTTCGAGCAAATGAATGCCTCGGTACGTCGGAACTACTTCTCGTCTCTGGTGGATACGCTGGTGACGAACCTGCGTGCGTTTGCCCCTTTGCTCTTGCTCGTCATCGGGACCGCGCAAGTCCTTAATGGCGCGCTCGATGCAGGAACCATGCTGGCCCTGGTGGCCCTGGTTACGTCCTTCCTGACGCCTCTCGGCTCGCTGGTGTCAAATGGGCAACAGCTTCAACTGGTGCGCTCCCACCTGGAACGAGTGGCTGATGTGCTGGAAGCAGAGCCAGAGCAACCGATACAGGCGGTCAGCCAACCACCACGACTCACTGGGCATATTCGCCTGGAGCATGTGCAGTTTCAATATGCGCCGCAATCCCCAGTCGTGCTGCATGATATTCACCTGGTAATTCATCCCCAACAGAAGGTAGCCATTGTCGGGCGCACCGGGTCAGGCAAAAGTACACTGGGCATGCTGCTGCTGGGCCTGTATCTGCCGACGACTGGAGAGATTTACTACAATGGTCTCTCACTGCGGACGCTGGATTACCAGGCAGTTCGTGCACAATTTGGAGTCGTAACGCAGGGCACGACGCTTTTCAGCGGATCTATCCGAGAAAACATTGCCCTCAATCACCCTGGAATGCCGATGGAGCAAATCGTCCAGGCTGCCTCAGCCGCTGCCATCCACACGGACATCCTTCAGATGCCGATGGAGTACGAAACCGCTGTTGCGGAGGGTGGAAGCGCCCTTTCTGGAGGCCAACGCCAGCGGCTGGGACTCGCACGGGCGCTGGCAACGAATCCGGTTATACTGTTGCTGGATGAGGCTACCAGCGCACTGGATGTCGTAACCGAACAGGCCGTCGAACGCAACTTACACGCGTTACGCTGCACGCAAATCATCATTGCGCACCGCTTGAGTACTATTCGCAATGCCGATCTTATCCTGGTCATGGATCAAGGCACTATTGTCGAGCGTGGAACTCATGAGGAATTGCTCAGCCGTAATGGCTACTATACCCACCTGATCCAGAGCCAGTTGGCAAGCGGAGAGGTAAGGAGGTGACAGTATCACAATCGCTAGCGAACTATTGATTGGTTGGTATGGCTCCTGCTGCCGCCAGCGCCCTTGGCTGGACTGACCAGGCAAACGTGAGCCATACTGGCCGAACTGCTAACGGCCTCTATCTCCTGCCGACGACACGCGCCGGAGTCGGAGAATGCTTGTCTTTCCTCTCGACCTTTGGCTCTGTGCTTATCCGTTGAACGGACGCTTGCCGAAAAGTGGTCAGAGGACGCGCCTGTTTTACCCTCTTCGCGATTTTCAAGGGGAACCAGCCTCACCACAGGACAAGCATACACCCGAAGCAACGGGCTGTCAAACATGTCAGAATACGCAAGGAAAGATGAGGATGCGCTATGAATCCAACAAACAGTTCCAACACCGATATACCACCATACACCTGCTCTGGCTGAAACGAGAATGTGCGGGCAAACTTTAGCAACCGGCCACGAACACTCTATGAGGGAAGGCTCAGTATTGTCAGAGGACTCAGCCAGGACTACTATCGGAAGCGTCCGCTCAAGTTCGGTGGCGGCCTGTCGGCGCCACATGAATATCTGCCCCGATAGGCTCGCGTAAGAGCCGGTTCACCACCGAACCATAGAGCAGATAATGCCAGCGGCTTCGGGTAGGTTGACCAATCACGATCTGGGTGATATGCCGCTCACGCGCGACCTTTGCTAAGCTAGCCGCAATATCGTGTCCTTCCACGCGCAGAACCTCCGCTCCCAGGTCTTCCGCCAGGCGTATCTGCTCGCTCAACTGTTCGACGGCTGGCGAGTGGGCAGGGAGGAAACGGCGCGGGGTCACAACGGTGACGGCCAGGAGAGGCGCTTTGAGGCCACGCGCCAGCCGCCAGGCATCGCGCAGCAACTGCTGAGAATGCGAGCGGCCATCGAAGGCGACCATCACCCGCTCAGTCGCGGTCGTGGCCCAGGCAAGCTCCCCAGCCTCCTCGCGGCCCTGCATCAGTGCTTCAAGCTGGGTCTCGGTTTTTTCGGCTGTGCGCCGGAGCGCCAGTTCGCGCAGCGCCGTCAAGTTGCTCTGGGAGAAGTAATTTTCCAGGGCCTTGAGAGCGCGCTCCGGTGGGTAAACATTGCCATGACGCAGGCGCGCCCGCAAGGCATCGGGGGCTATGTCGACAAGTTCCACCTCGTCGGCCTCATCCAGAATGCGATCAGGCAGCGTCTCACGCTGGCGAACGCCAGTGATGGCCTCAACAATATCATTCAGCCCCTCCAGATGCTGGATATTGAGGGTAGAGATGACGGTAATGCCTGCCGCCAGTAATTCCTCCACATCCTGGTATCGCTTGGTGTTTTTGGAGCCGGGGGCATTGGTATGGGCCAACTCATCAACCAGCGCGACCTGGGGATGCCGGGCCAGTACTGCCTCCGTATCCATCTCTTCCAGCGTGATGCCTCGATACGTTACTTTCTTGCGCCGCACCACTTCGAGGTCGCCGATTTGCTGCTCGGTGAGGGTCCGACCATGTGTTTCCACGTAGCCGATGACCACATCTGTTCCTCGCCCTTTGCGTCGGCGTCCTTCATTGAGCATCGCGTAGGTTTTGCCAACTCCGGCGGCCATGCCCAGGTAGATGCGCAGCCGTCCCCGTTGTGGCTTCCTCTCTTCAAGAGAAGTTGACATATCCCCGGCGCTCACTTCAGGTGGCTGGGCATCGCGCAGTTTATACCGGTCAAGTAGTTTTTCCGGGTCCGGGCGTTCCGGCTCTTGTGCTGTCTCGTAGCTGGCGATAGGACTTCACCTCTTTTCTTCGTGTATTCAGCTTAGCCGTCCAGCGCCAGGTTGAGTTCCAGCACGTTGACATACGGTTCGCCAAGCACGCCCAGGTTGCGGTCATGGATGTGGCTCTGGATGAGATCTTGCACCTGCTTCAACAGCATCCCGCGCTCTTTTGCCACGCGGCACGCCTGATACATGGCTCCTGCAACAGAAATATCGGGGTCCAGCCCTGATCCCGAACTGGTCACGAGATCGACCGGAATCGGGGTTCCGGGGACGTTACATGCCTCCTCTTCTTTGAGCAGCTTGAGTTCTGCCTGCACCTCGGCTTGCAGATTGCTGCTGGTCGGACCATTATTCGAGGCGCTGGAGTTTGCGCCGTTATAGGGTTGGGACTGCGAGCCATCATTGCTCAGTGTTGCCGATGGCCGCCCGTGAAAGTACCTGGGGTCCGTCCACTCCTGCCCAATCTGTTCGGAGCCGATGGTCTGCCCATTGTTAGTGACCAGGCTGCCATTAGCCTGATAGTTGAATAGCACCTGCGCCACACCGGTAATCACCAGGGGATAGGCGAATCCCAGGATGATAGTCATCACCAGCGTCAGGACAATGGCGGGCCGCAGATAATCAAGGATGAGTTTCCCGCGCCCGCGCGGTGTGGCTGGCGGGGTTTCAGCAGCGGCTTCTGGGGCTTCTTCGAGATGAGAGTCTTGCGGTTGCTTGCTCATGGCAGATACTCCTCGCCTATGCCAGACCCAGGGCGGCCAGGATCAGGTCAATGGCCTTGATCCCCAGGAATGGGGCGATGATTCCTCCGATACCGTAGATAATCAGATTGCGCTGCAAGATGGCTGCCGCTCCCAGCGGGCGGTACTTTACCCCGCGCAGCGCCAGCGGAATCAGCGCGACGATGATGAGGGCGTTGAAGATCACGGCGGAAAGGATGGCGCTGTGGGGCGTCGTCAGGCGCATGATGTTGAGGCTGTTCAGCGCCGGATAGGCAACAGAGAACATCGCCGGAATGATAGCGAAGTACTTCGCCACATCGTTGGCGATGCTGAATGTCGTCAGCGCGCCGCGCGTGATCAGCAACTGCTTGCCAACCTCGACAATCTCAATCAGCTTGGTGGGATTGGAGTCCAGATCGACCATGTTGCCCGCCTCTTTGGCGGCCTGGGTGCCGGTGTTCATCGCCACGCCCACATCGGCCTGTGCCAGCGCGGGCGCGTCGTTGGTGCCATCGCCCGTCATGGCGACGAGCCTGCCCCCCTCCTGCTCTTGTTTGATGAGTTTCAGCTTGGTCTCTGGCGTGGCCTGAGCCAGAAAGTCATCAACTCCCGCTTCTCTGGCGATGGCAGCGGCGGTCAGCGGGTTGTCGCCGGTAATCATCACGGTGCGGATGCCCACCTTGCGCAGTTGCTCGAAACGCTGGCGCATGCCGCCCTTGACGATGTCTTTGAGATAGATGACGCCGAGCGTGCGGTCATTCTCGGCCACAACCAGCGGCGTGCCGCCCGCCCGCGCGATGCGTTCGACAATGGGGGCCAACTCCTTGGGGTTCTGCCCTCCAGCCTCTTGCACAAAGGCGGCCACCGCATCGCCCGCGCCTTTGCGAATCTGGCGCCGCGTGCCATTTGGCGTATCCAGATCGACCCCGCTCATGCGCGTCTGGGCGCTGAAAGGGATGAAGGTCATGTTATGCGCGGCCACCTCGCGCCCGCGCAACTGATAGCGCGCTTTCGCCAGCACCACAATCGAGCGGCCCTCCGGCGTTTCATCGCTGAGCGAGGCCAGTTGGGCCGCGTCGGCCAGTTCCCCTTCGCTGACCCCTGGCAGCGCGATGAACTCGCTTGCCATGCGGTTGCCCAGCGTGATGGTGCCGGTTTTATCCAGCAGCAAGACATCAACATCGCCCGCAGCCTCAACAGCGCGCCCACTCAGCGCCAGCACATTGCGCTGGACCAGCCGGTCCATGCCCGCGATGCCAATAGCCGAGAGCAGCCCACCAATCGTGGTAGGAATCAGACAGACGAGTAAGGCGATCAAGATGGTAATCGAGACCGGGCTGCCTGAATAGATGGCAAACGGTTCCAACGTCACCACCGCCAGCAGGAAGATGATGGTCAGGCTCGCCAGCAGAATGTTGAGCGCAATCTCGTTGGGCGTCTTTTGTCTGGCCGCGCCTTCGACCAGCGCAATCATGCGATCCAGAAAGGTTTCACCTGGATTGGACATGATCTGGACAATGATCCAATCGGACAGAACCCTCGTTCCGCCCGTGACTGCCGAACGGTCCCCGCCGCTCTCGCGGATGACCGGCGCCGACTCGCCCGTGATGGCCGATTCATCAACGGACGCGACGCCTTCGACCACTTCGCCATCGCCGGGGATCAGGTCTCCCGCTTCGACCAGCACCAGATTGCCTTTGCGCAACTGCGGCGCGGGCGTCAGGATAAATGGACTCTCGCGTCCTCTGGCCCCCTCTTTGAGCAGCTTAGCCTGGGTTTCGGTGCGGGCGCGGCGCAAGGTATCGGCCTGAGCTTTGCCGCGCCCCTCAGCCATCGCCTCGGCAAAGTTGGCAAAGAGTACCGTAAACCAGAGCCAGATGGAGACGGCCAGCGTAAAGCCCAGGTCGCTGCGCAGCGACGGATCAAACAGCGCGCGGACAAACTCAATAGTCGTGATGACGCTGCCGATTTCCACTACGAACATGACCGGGTTGCGCGCCTGCGCACGCGGATTGAGCTTGATGAACGAATCAATGATCGCCCGCGCCAGGATTTTGCGATCAAAGAGCGAGGTCTTGTGTCGGCGGCTGCTCACGCTCTCCTTCCCGCCATCCCCGGTCGTCTCTGGAGGGTCTACCGGCACATTTTTGGCCGACGCTTGAGGCGCTGCCTGTGATGGGTTCTCTTCGTATGCTGACATGGTTTTTGCTTTCTTTGCCCTCTAGAATATCTTCCCTGCCCACATCAAGAGTTGTTCGATAATCGGACCAAGCGCATAGGCTGGGATGAAGGTCAGGGCGCCAACTATCAGGATCACCCCAACCAGTAGCGCCGAGAAGAGCGGTCCCCCGGTGGGCAAAGTTCCCGCTCCCGCTGGCACGATCTTCTTTCGCGCAACCGACCCGGCGATTGCCATGAGCGGAATGACGAAGAGCATGCGCCCGATGAGCATGGCAAACGCCTGCGTCCAGTTGTAGAAGGGCGTGTTGCTCCCCAACCCGGCAAAGGCCGACCCGTTGTTGCCAGTGGTGGAGTGGTAGGTGTAGAGGATTTCTGAGAGGCCGTGTGGCCCGGCATTGTGAATGGGGCCGACGCCCACAGGAGTAACGCTGGCAATGGCGGAAAAGCCCAGGATGCTCAGGGGTAAGATCAGCAGCGCCAGAGCTGCCATCTTCATTTCTTTGCCTTCGATTTTCTTGCCCAGATATTCGGGCGTGCGTCCCACCATCAACCCGGCAATAAAAACCGCGAGGATGGCAAACATGATCATGCCATACAGCCCAGAGCCGGTCCCGCCAAAGACAATCTCGCCCAGGGCAATATTCCCCAAGGGGATCATGCCCCCCAGCGGTGTATAACTATCAAGGAAGCTGTTGACTGCCCCGCAGGATGTGACCGTCGTGGTCACAGCCCACAGCGCCGAATTGGTGATGCCGAAGCGCACCTCCTTGCCTTCCAGGTTGCCCCCGGAAGAGGAGATGGTTCCGGTATGGATGGATTGGTCAACGGTGAACGTCTGATTGCCGACATGCTGCGTCGTCAACAGTGGATTGCCAACCTGCTCGGCAGGGATGACGATAAAGACGGCCACCAGATAAAGGAAGGCCATCGCGCCAAAGAGCGCCCAGCCCTGTCTGGTGCTTCCCGCCATCTTGCCAAAGAAGTAGACAAGACCTGCCGGAATCATCAAGATGGCAAACATCTCCGCCAGGTCTGTCAGTGCGTTGGGATTCTCAAAAGGATGGGCAGAGTTGGTATTGAAGAAGCCGCCGCCGTTGGTGCCCAATTCTTTGATGATCTCTTGCGAAGCCACCGGACCCATCGCCAGGGTTTGTGTCTTGCCTTCCAGCGTGTGGACGACTATATAGTCGTTGAAGTTCTGGATGACGCCCTGCGAAACTAGAAAGATAGCCCCGACGATGCAGATGGGCAACAGCAGGTACAGGATACAGCGCGTGAGATCAACCCAGAAGTTGCCCAGTGAGCGGGCGTTGCGGCGAGTGAAGCCACGCACCACCGCAACCGCCAGGACAATGCCAACGGCAGCGGAAGTGAAGTTGTGGACGGCCAGCCCGGCCATCTGAGTGAAGTAACTCATGGTCTGCTCGCCAGCGTAATTCTGCCAGTTGGTGTTGGTGGAAAAGCTGACAGCGGTATTCCAGGCCAGCCCTGGCTCAACACCTCCCACATGTTCAGGATTCAGCGGCAAGACACCCTGAAGGCGCTCAATCAGATAGAGCAGCAGCAAGCCAACCACTATAAACAGGAGCATGGCAATGGTATAGCCCACCCAGCCTTGCTCTTGCTCCTGGTGAATGCCACAGACCCAATAGATAGCTCGCTCCACCGGGCGCAGCACAGGCGAGAGCCAGGTGCGGTCGCCGCGAAAAATATGATACATATACAGGCCCAGCGGTTTCGTCACCAGCAGCACCAACCCAAAGAGGATAGCAACCTGAACTTCGGCGTTGAACGTAATCAGGCCGATGGCAACCAGCCAGATGAGCGGGATCAGGGCCGCCACCGCCAGCACGACGATCAAGGCGCTTTGCTTGAGTGTTGGGAGGGGGAATCTGCGCATCGTGACAGCCATTATCAACCTCCTCCCCTAGAACCAGTCGGGCCGCAGCAGGGCGGCAAACAGATAGATGCCGACGAGCAGCGCCACGATCCCCACAAGAAGGTACTCCAACATGAAGACCATACTCCTTAAAGGTATACGCGCATCCTTAGATGCGCTTGCAAAAGAACACGAAAGCGCCCAGGGCCACAAAGGTGATCAGGGCCACGACGACGACCAGCAGGTCATACATCTCAGGTACGCTCCTTTTCTGAGGGGTTGTACTGATCTTCGGCATCCTCGGCTAGTTCGACAGAGGATGCGCCCAGCACCCGCTGAATGAGGCGCAGCAGCGCCTCAATGGGAAACGGTTTAAGCAGCACTGCAACCGGATGAAATGCCTCCAGGCGGCTGCGCACGGGACGAACGGCGGTGATGATAATGACCGCAGGCGCCCTGGCGCGTTCAGCCTGCTCTGGATAAGGTGGGGCATTGGTCTGTTCCAGCGCGCGCAGCAGATCCCATCCGGTGCGGTCGGGCAGGTTCAGGTCAAGCAAGATCAGATCGAACTGCCGCGCAAAGGCGGCCAACGCTTCCTGGGCAGAGGCAACGCCCTCAGCCTCGATCACCGTGTGGCCCCGCCGAACCAGATTGAGGACAATGATACGCCGCAGCGGCGCTTCATCTTCCACGACCAGGATGCGTGCCATCAGAAACCCTCCTTAATAGGTATCCAGCCATGCCCTTGGCCTCTGTTCCCTCTAAAGGGAAGCATAGCCTGCCCAGGTCAAGACCCCATCAAGAAAGGCGGCCCGAAGGGTTAAGATCGTATCAAGAATATGGAATCAGTGGGAGTGAGGGGGTTCGTTGACACGCAACCGATAGCCGATGCCCAGTTCAGTGAGGAGGTAGCGGGGACGGCTTGGATCAGGCTCGATCTTGCGGCGGAGTTGGTTGAAAAAGACGCGCAGATAGCGCACCTCTTGTTCATAGGCCGGTCCCCAGACGGCCCGCAGAATGGCTCGATGGGTAAGTACCCGGCCCGCGTTGATCGCCAGATATTTGAGGAGGTCATATTCGATAGGTGTCAGATGAATTTCCCGGCCATCCATCCTGACCTGGCGTCGTTCAAAGTCGATCACCAGCGCGCCAGTTTGGAAGAGGGCCTCGCGGTCGCTGCTGCCCGCTGCGCGCGCCATATGGCGCAAGGCGACCCGCACGCGAACGATCAATTCAGCCATGCTAAACGGCTTGGTGAGATAGTCATCAGCGCCCAGTTCCAACGCCGTCACCTTGTCGGCATCTGCGCCGCGCACGGAAAGCACAATGATGGGCGCCTGCGACCATTCGCGCACTTGCCGACAGACTTCGATACCATCTTGATCGGGCAGAGCCAGGTCGAGGATGATGACATCAGGATGCCAGCGCGCTACCAGTTCAAGGCCCTCCGCGCCGGTAGATGCCCAGTCAACAGTGAACCCGGCGCTGGTCAGCCCGGCGCGCACAGCCCGCCAGATTTCTGGCTCGTCATCAATGACCAGCACACGAGCCGACGGGCCGCGCTGTGGTCCAGTGGGAGTCTGCGGGCGAGGCGCCCGCGCTTCAGGGGGGGTGTCAGGATCGCTGTTCATGGGGCAGTGACCTCCGGTGGATAGGCGGGCTGGCGCCCCTCGCGCTCCTCCAGCGGAGGCACATCTGTGAGAGCGCCACCAGCGGGCATGGGCAGGGTAAAGATAAACGTTGCGCCATTGCCAGGCAGACCTTCGGCCCAGATGCGCCCACCATGCGCGTGGATGATGTTGGCGCAGATGGCAAGGCCCAGGCCCGTGCCTGCTGGTGGCCGTGACTTTGTCCAGGGGAGGCGCACTTGCTGCACGCGATAGAATTTATCGAAGATGGCCTGCAATTCAGAAGCAGGGATACCAATGCCCTGATCCGAAACCCGCACCTCCAATGCCGTGCCCTCCTCTGGCGACTCTTTCACCTGTGCTTGAATCCGAACGACACTGCCTGCCGGGGAGTATTTAAGGGCGTTTTCGATCAGGTTGGTCAGCACCTGCTCGATTTGCTCGTGATCCATCGGCACGAGCGGTATTGTATCAGGAATGTCAACCTGAAGGTGGTGATCCCGTCCTTGCCCTGCCAGGTCCAATCGGTCGAGTACGGTTGCTACGATCTCGTCAATGAAGTGCCAGTCTTTCTGTGGTTCTGCTACCCCTGCTTCCAGCCGCGAGAGATCGAGCAAATTACTCACCAAACGATTCAGCCGCCCAACGCTGGTAGTGATGGATTCCAGCAACTCCTGTTGTTCTGCCTGGTTCCAGGTCACTTCAGGCTCCAACAAGCTGCTGGCCGCTGCCTGGATGGAGGCCAGCGGCGTTCGCAGTTCGTGACTGACCGAGCCGAGCAGCACATCTTTGAGGCGATTACTTTCGCGGAGGGCTTCGGCGTGGATGGCCTGCTGTTGGAGCGTTGCCCGTTCGAGGGCGGGGGCGATCTGGTCGCAAAAGGCTTCAAAGAGTTCTGTTTCGGGGCCACGCCCACTATACGCCAGGAGAGGGGTAGCCGACCGCTCTGGCAGGCGCGCCAGTCTTGAGACGAGGCGACGACTTTCTGGCATGCCCAGGAATCCCAGGACGCCCACCACTTCGCGGCGACTTTGCAGCGGTACATAGATGAGGCTGTATTCCTGCTGGCGCCGCCCCTCTTGCAGGCGCAGGGCCTGCCCAACAGGAGACGCCTGCGTCAACGCCCATCCGGCGAGGGCAGACTGCTCACGCTGCTCCAGGTTAAAAGTAGTTGGCGGGAGCGTACCCATTGCTGCCGCTCGCATCACCAGATGTTTGTTGGGGTCTGGCAAGAAAAGCGCGCAGCCCCTGACTCCGAAGGGCGTAAATACATCGAGGACACGCTGTACCAGCGCATCCAGAAGCGCCTGCTGATCAGTGGTGGAGGCGACCAACTGTGCCAGCGCATAGAGGGTGGCGGTTCGCTGCTGGCTCTCTCGCACTTCGCGGGCGCGTGCTTGCACCAGCGCGGTGAGTTGGCCCAGGACCAGCGCCGTTATCAGGAAGACGAACAACGTTACCCACTCGGCAGGGTCATCCACCGTCAGGCGATGAACGGGTGGGATGAAGAAAAAATCATAGGCCAGAAAGGCCAGCACTGATGCCAGGAACGCTGGCGCCCATCCGAAGGCGGTTGCCAGCCAGAGGATGACGAGCAAATAGATCAACGAGATATTGGCGATATGGATGAATTGCTCGATGAGGCCAATGACGCCAGAAGCCAGAGCAACGCCCAGCGCCGCAGCAACGTAACCTTTCCACCCGGGCACACGCGAGGCTGGAAAGAGGAAACGCGCCAGGAAGAAAAGCAGGGAATAGGAACGTGACGGCTTGGGCGCTGGCGCAACCCGGTGGACCACCTGCCCGCGCGGCGCCACAGGTGCAGTAGCCTCTGGCAACTGCTCATGTTGATCTGATGGAAGTGTCATAGTTGGTACCTTCTTCTTGCCCTGCCCCCCTCTACCTGGAGCATGCTGCAAGAAACTTGCCCTCTGCCCAGGGAGTCCCTTGGGGTGCAGGAAATATGCTCCAGGCGGCCACCAGCGATACTGGCCCGCAGCCTTCCCACTCTGGCGCCTGGGCAGCCTCCTGGAAAGAAGCATAGCCCGTCAAGATCAAGTTGATGTCAAGAAAGAGAGGCCAGGCCGTTAAGATCATATCAAGATTGGCGCATGTCTCGCTCTGGCAGCAGAGGCTAGAGAGAAGAGACGCCATCGTCGCCTCGGATTGGGTTGACAACTGGGGTATAAGGATGGCCTGGAACAAACAGCACAGCGCCAGTGGGCCGAGCAAGTGGTGCGCGCTGTCAGCCAGGCTTTCCCTGAAGAGACTCTTGAACGCTGGCCGCGCCATGAAGGCCACGGCCCAGGGTCGCAGCCGCTCGTAGAAGACTTGCAGGGTCCGTTCACCGCTGATGGCATAGCCGAAGAGTACGGCCACAAAGTCGATCACATCATAGCGCCCGAACCGCCGCCGGGCAAAGCGGACCTGCTCAGCAATGGCTGCCCGCCCTCCTTGCGTTCGCAGGTAGTGAGCGATGAGAGCCACTTCGCCCATCCAGCCAGGGGTGGAGGACATGAATTGGGCAGAAGTCTGGATCGTGACTGAAGAGTGCGTCATACGGCTTCTGTGGGCTCCTTGTCTCAAACAGCTCCCATGATCGTTGTTTCTTGTGCTGACGTCTCCTCAGCTTTCTCAACCGCACACAGGGTGAGAAGCAGGTGTCACCATCGCCGCGTTCGACCCAGCAGGATGAAGATGGCAGGGTGAGACTCGTGGGACATGCCATCTTCACCGTTCTCCTCTGCGGACTTTACCGCCTCTCCATCTGGAGAGAGAGGTGCAGGGACAGCGTCTCTTGATCAAGCCAGACCGAAGGGCGTATGCCCTTCGGTTCGCAGACATGGCGCACTTGCTCGGCGATCCACTGGGTATGCATCTCAAGGGATGCTCCATACCGCTCAAATGGCTCACGGTCAATCACCGTAACCTGAACGCTCCAGGTATTGTCATGGTGCTGAACATGAACGTGTTCTGCACCATGGGTGAGCGCCAAGGCTTCCGCAATCTGTCTGGCTTGCAGTTGAAGCGAGGCGGGGGGGTGAAGATCTGCTCTGTCGCCATGTCCGGGTTCGACGAAGGTCGCAGCCGCCTCCGCTGGACTGAGCCCTGCCTTCAGCGCCAGCGCCAGGGCGTAGCCATGCAGCACCTGCACATGGTGCTGTAACCAGGCAATAGTTTGTTCATCGGACAGGGTGATGAGAGAACGCTTCTCTTTCATGATGAACCCTCCTTTTGAGCAGCGATACAGAAGACCAAGAGAGCAGGCGCGCTGGAGAAAGAAACCTGGCGCGTCTGCTCTCTTGGTCTTCTGCGAAACAAAACAGGTCGCCTCTGCTGGCGACCTGTTCCTCTTTGGTGAGACCATTATAGCTCAGAGAATCTCGTTGTCAAGGGGATGATGATGTGTTGAGCAAACGATGCAGAAATGAGGAAGGAGGCATATTCCTTCAATCTTTCGGCAAGGCTCCTTTTTTCTTATTGCTCAGTCATGCAACCTCGTTGCGCAACCAGGGGGGTATGAATCAGCCCACAACCAGAGTGTGAGCCAGTTCACGGACAACCGCTCGAAGAACATCTATACTAAAGGGGAGGTCTCATTGCTTAGCTCCTCCAATCAACCACACCAATGATACAAAGATGATATATCCCTGATAATTCTATACCCAAGACAAGATGTACACTGAAACAGCCTGTACAGGGACAGAGGTGTACAGCCGCACAAAAGGTCAGGAGAACGAGCTTGGAACAGTGTATCTTCTGCCAGGGAGAAATAGACACGGCGCGAGGCGTCTGCCGCTCTTGTGGGCGAGCGCAGCCGACGAAAGTGGGCGCAGCGGTGCTGACAGCAGCAAGCGCGCCGATCAGCCGCTGTGCCAGATGTGGGGAAGACGTGCCAGGAGGCGCTCGCTTCTGTCCCACCTGCGGGGAGCCATTTGTGAACGCTGCCCTTCCCACTCCCCCAGCGCCAGCAACCCCAGGGGCAGCCAACGGCGTCTACGAATTGATCGATACCTTTGCAAAGCCACCCGCGCGTGATGGGACGGCATCGGCGCCCGCATCGTCGTTTACGTTCCTGCCGGAGCAGCACCTGTTGCAGGACGTGTCAGTCATCACCGACGATGGCACAGGGAGCAGCAGCAGCACAGGCGCGCTGTCTGTGGTTGTTCCCCCGCTTCATCATCAGGTCGTGACGGCCACCTTGAAGATCGATCCCAGCGCCAGGACGCTCCAGCAGGCCCAGGCGCAGCTTGAATTAGCCATTCAGGCGCTGGAGCAGACCTACCCGCAGACGGCTGGCGGGCTGGGCATTACCATCGCCTGGGGACTGCCCTACTTTCAGCGATATATTCCACGACTGGGCAAGCAGTCGTACCACTTTGCTGCCTGGACACCCTATCCCGACTACCTGCCCATTGACTATCGCGCTTCTCAGGCAGCCGGGAAGACGGTCCATGCGATTCTCGACGCGATTACCTTCCCCAGCGATCAGCCTCCGCCCGGGTACTCAGGCATTATCCTCGAAGCGAATGATGTGGCCGTACTCTTGCGCAGCGATTCGCTCGCCCACATCCAGGCTGGAATGGATGCCCTTTTCGGAACGAAACCAGGCCAGGCCGGTTGGTTATTCCAGATCACGAGCATTCGTCGGGGCTTCGCCGGTGGCGGATTCTATGGCAAGCAAAGCCTGCCGAGCCAGATGGCCCGCTCGGCCAGAATCCCAGGAGCCGAGTACATCCCCCCCACCGCTGAATTGTTCATGGGGTTCACCTCAACGCAGCACAACGCGCTCGGCCCTGGCGTTATTGCCAACATGGAGAGCCTCCCCGGCCTCACCGACCAATGGCCGTATGGCTACTTCCAGCATGGCACGACCATGCACCTCTCGCACCTGTTCGAAGATCTGAAAGCGTGGTACGAAGGAAACGGCCCTATCAACTTTTCCAGCTACGCAGACCGTGTGCGGGCCACCTTCCGCCCTGGCCTCAATGTGCCAGCAGGCACGCAAACCGTGCCAGAGGGGCCTGCCCAGATTGTGAATGCAGTGGCCCTGGCAAAAGATCTCAAAACCTACGGGGTTGTCGGCCACAGCGCCGCGATCCAGCCTGCCACGCGCTTACCGCAGGATGTGACCGACAACTACGACAATTTCTACCGGGCAGGAACAGCCATCCCCCAGCGGGCTGACTTCAACACCCTGGACAATCCCTTTTTCTACAGCGCCAACCCCCAGCAGGATCGATATTCTAACGAGCCGTCGGCTGGCCTACACTTTGTTGTCTTCGTCCCCACAAGCGACGCTTTCCACCGGGGGCGGATGGCGATGGATGGACGCTATCCAGATGGGACGGCGCTCAAGCTGAAACCGCGAGCGTTCGGCATGGGCTTCAACGCGGTGCTCACCACGACCCACCGGCAGAACTTTCTGGTGCCACCGCGCGCCCATCGCTCCTTCCCACTGGCCGAGTATCTAACCTGATCCTGTTTCGGGGTACCATGCAAACCTTCACCCTTGCCTGGCAGATAAGTGGACAGCAGCAGACCTGTATCGTAACCGCCGGACGAAGAGGTAATCCGGCCAGGGGAGCGCCTCCATGACATCTTCACGACCTCTCTGGCCGTTTTGGGGTATCCGGTGGTCAGTGATGGAGCAGCCGCCCGATCATCGGGAAGAGGTGGGGGCCAAAGACGAAGAGGCCAATGATGATTGACAGGATGGCATTGAGCAAGACCGTTCCGGCGGCAACATCCTTGGCGACTTTTGCCAGTGGATGATATTCCTGGGTTGCCAGGTCCACGCATGCCTCGACGACGGTATTGAGCATCTCGGCAATGAAGACCCCGGTGATCGCTACAAAGACCAGCCCCCATTCGACAGGGCTGATGCCCAGCCAGAGGCCCATCCCAATCGCCAGGATGGCGATGACCAGATGCACACGAGCATTGCGCTGGGTGCGCACAGCATAGCGCAGGCCGTTGAAAGCATACACAAAGCTGCGCAAAAACGCGGCGCGTGACGGTTGTGGCGCTTTCTGCCGTGTTGTCCTTTCGCGCTGTGCCTGTGGCCGCATCTGTTGGTCTGGCGGAGGTCGCTGTTCTGCCTGTTCGGCCTGCTTTATCCCGCCCGGTTCGTCCTTGTCTGGCATCAGGCGATTCCTATCTGGCCGAGGGTAGCGTTCTGAAGGTCAACCATGCGGTGATAACCAGCCTCGGTCTGGTCATCAAAGCCGATCAGGTGTAGGATGCCATGCGCCAGCAAGAAGGCGAACTCATGCAAGGGACTATGACCAGCCTCGGCGGCCTGGCGTATGGCGGTGGGATAGGAAATTGCGACATCGCCCAGTTGCAGCGGCAGCCCCGGCGCGGTGATGAAACGGACCTCTGGCTGGCTGAGGTCTTGCCAGAGTTCGTCTGTGGGCGCTGTGACCAGAGGCTCATCCAGCGCCGGGAAAGAAAGGACATCAGTTGCCGTGTCCTTGCCCCGATAGACGCGGTTCAGCTCGCGCAGGCCCTCGTCACCGCGCACCAATAGGTTCAGTTCTACTGGTCGCCGGATGCCCGCCAGTTCCAAAACAGTATGCGCTACGTGCGCCAGAAGCGGTTGGTTCAGACGCCTGGCTTCATCGCCCGCCTCGTCATCTATAAAAAGGGTTAGTTCGGCCCAACCCACCTCTTCCGCTTCTTCGGTTTGTTGGGCCGGGAACCCCGCCTCATCAGCATCAAACATACATTAGCTCACCTGCTTGATCTGCCCCTTGGGAAAGGCAGGTTCATCGTCAGCTTTGTCGTCTGGCTCTGCCTCCGCCTCGGCGTGCAGTTCGGGATACGGAATACGCTGATGGAATATGCCACGCAAGATGTTCAAAAACGCCTGGCGGATCGCGTCAAGTTCGTTGATCGTTAGGCCAGATTCGGCAAGTTGCCCGTCGGCAAGGCGATCCTGGAAAAGCTGCTGGATAGCGGCATCCATTTCTTCTGGTGTCTGGCCTGCCTGACCGGAGCGCACCAGAGGCTCGACTCCATCGGCCAGCATCAAGATCGCGGTTTCTTTGCTTTGTGGTTTTGGGCCTCTATAGCGAAAAGTCGTCTCATCAGGCGGCTCCAGACCTCTTTCTATAGCCTGGCGTTTCGCCTTGTCATAGAAATACTCTATGCGCGATGTGCCGTGATGTTCGGCGATGCAATCGCGCACCCGCGCTGGCAGGTGGTGTTTGTTTGCCATGCGCAGACCCTGGCTTACATGTGCGCGAATCACTTTGGCGCTGCTCAAGGGGGTCAACTGGTCATGGACATTGCGCCCGCTAAACTGGTTTTCAATAAAGACCTGCGGATGAACGATCTTGCCGACATCGTGGTAGAACCCACCGACGCGCGCCAGCAGGGAATCTGCGCCAATATCCTGGGCGGCGCGCTCAGCCATTGCGCCCATGACGATGCTGTGATGATACGTGCCTGGCGCCTCCAGCAAGAGCCGATGCAGCAGCGGATGATTGGGGCGGCTGCTATCAAAAAGCTGCAAGATGGTGGTAATGCCGAAGAGCGAGCCAAAGAAGCTGTACAGTGAGAGCGCCATGACGGCTGAAAGCTCGCCGCCGACCAGCCCTACCAGGCAAAGGGTGATGAGGTTGCCGATGTCAGGCTGTTGGGCGCTGGACATGAAGGTGAAGGCGCCGATCAGCGGCAGCGAGCTAAGTCCTACCGCCAGGCCAACTACGCCGAAGCGCGCCAGCCGGTTGACCCGACGCATACCAAGGGCGCCGATGGTCGCGCCCGCAGCGTAGATCAGGCTGAGCGCGAGGGAGTCTCCGACCACCGCGCCCACCAGGAAAGCCAGGATGAGGCCCATCACCAGGCCAAGCTGCGCATCAAGCAATGAAGCGATAATCATTGACGAGGCGGCCAGTGGAAAGGCATAGGCCCAGCCTGACCAGGCCGGGAGCGTGACTCTGGCGGCCAGCACAGTCAACAGCAAGACGGCCAGCACCAGGAGCAGAGAGCGTGGGCGAGTTGCCACCGCTTGCGCCCAGGAGGCCAGATAGAGAGAGAGGCCCAGCATCAGCCCGCCAACCAGAAGCAGGATACCCAAATTGGCTATTCCGGCGCCGAAACTAAGCGTTCCGGCGCCGGGGCTTACTGGTCCCTGCCCAAAGGCCCAGAAGAGGTTGGTGGGCGGTCCCAAAAATGGGGCTAGCAAGACCGCTGCCAGAGTTCCTGTCGCCAGGGGCCAGAAGAACAATATCGGCCAGAAAAGCCTGCGCCGCCAGAACCAGAGCGCCAGGCGGCGGTGATGTCTTGGGCGTCTAGGAAATTGTACAGTGTTCTCGGCCATCCGGGCCTCTCTTTCTCCTCTGCGACCAGGAATACAAGGTGAAAGCCGGACCGCGCAACACACGACCCGGCTCTCCTCAGCAGCTTCCTGAATTGCACTTTGGCAGCGGAGCAAGACGCGATCAGCGCCTCAGGCTTTACGGGCCTTACGCTTTTTCGCGGCTTCCTTCTTTTTGCGTTTGACGCTTGGCTTTTCGTAGTGTTCGCGGCGGCGGGCCTCAGCCAGAATGCCGTCCTGCTGAATCTTGCGATTAAATCGCTTCAGGGCAGCCTCGAATGACTCGTTCTCGCCAATTTTGACTTCCGACACATCACTCCCTCCTCTCCTGGCCGAATCTCGGCGGTTTCGGGATCGGAGAGGCAAGTCGGCTGACCACCCACAGCCGGGCAATCGTGCGCTTCTCTCATGATGATTCTGAACTCCGCAGACCTACCGCCGATTATACTCCACGCCTTGAGTCCTGTCAACTAGAAGCTCATCCATTTATTGGCCTGAACTTTGCGATATTTTGGCAGACCCTCTTTACAGGAGACGGTATTCGTGGTACGATGGCACCCTGGTTGTGGTGACTATCCCTCAAGCCTCTATCAACCAGGCCAGCCTTCTTAAATATGTGAGAGATGCCCGGAAAGACCAAGCAACTCTGCCGGTGCAGAAGAGACCATCTATTGTTATTGCGCCACGCCTCGGCGCTAGACAATAAGCCTTCATTTTATCTGATTACCTGGGAGGCTTTGTGCTTATGAACGCGAAACAGATCTGGCAATCAACGCTGGAGCGCATCCAACCAAAAATTAGCCAGGCCACTTTTAACACCTGGTTTACTGGTACCAGCGCCGTCTCTCTGAAGGGCCATTTGCTCACGGTTCGGGTCAGGACGACCTTTAACCGCGCTCACTTGGAGAATCGCTTCCATGATCTGATCTGTAGCGTTCTAAGCGATCTTATTGGCCCGGATGCCGAGGTCTGCTTTGAAGTCGGGCAAGCCGAAGAGCGGACTGAAACGGCGGCCAATGGCGTCTCGCACCACGCTCAAACGGAGGCTTTGCGGACGACAGTGCAGGAGGAACCTCTGGAAGTCGCCTCGGTGCCGGAGGCGCCGCGACCCCAGCGGCAGCCCGCGTTGATGACAGTAGCCGCTGCCCGCCGGGAGCGGGTGGAGGCGGCGCAAGAGGGCAGACGCTTACCCAGGCGCGCGCTGCCCTATGCTGGCCCTGAATTGTTGCCAATCGCTGACGCTCCCGTCGCCACTCCATTGCTGGCCCGCATCACCCCCGCTTCAGGCGAGGGAGATGGCGAGGCTCTTCCTCCTACCTGGCCGGAGCCGCGCTCCAGGGAAGAGCAGGTCGTGACAACGACAGTGGTGGAAAGCGTCAGGCCGTCGGCAGCCTCTTCTCCAGCAGAGGAACCGGGGACAGGAAAGCAGCCTGATGAGGCGCAAGCAGCCCTGGTTCCCTGGACAGCACTGCTTCCTGCGCGTGGGTCTGGCCCTGCTGAGGGCGCCAGCGGGCAGCCGAATGGCGGCGAAGGGCTGTTAAATCCCCGCTATACCTTCAGCACCTTTATCGTCGGCAAATCCAATCAACTTGCGCATGCCGCTTCGCAGGCGGTGGCTGATGTGCCGGGGAAGTCGTATAATCCGCTGGTTATCTATGGCGGCGTGGGCTTAGGCAAGACCCACCTGCTGCACGCCATCGGCCACTGTGGCCTTGCTGCTGGCCTTAATGTCCTCTATACAACATCGGATCGCTTTACCAACGAGATTATTAACGCCATCCGCTTTCATACGACCGAGGAGTTTCGCGCCAAATATCGGCAGATCGATATTCTGCTGGTGGATGATATTCAGTTTATTGCCGGCAAAGAATCAACCGAAGAAGAGTTTTTCCATACCTTTAACACGCTGCATAACGCCAATAAGCAGATTGTGCTGACGAGTGATCGTCCCCCCAAGGCGATGGTGACGTTGCAAGACCGCCTGCGCTCTCGCTTTGAGTGGGGGCTGCTGGCCGATGTTCAGCCGCCGGAATATGAGCATCGCCTGGCGATCCTGCGCTCCAAGACGGAATTTTTCTCCGGGCCAGATGGGCTGCAACTGGAGATTCCCGATTCAGTGATCGAGTATATCGCTAATCCTGAATGCGCCAACGTGCGCGAACTGGAAGGCATGTTGAACCGCGTCGGCGCCTATGCCAAGCTGCAAAAAGCGCCGGTCACAGTCGAATTGGCGGCGGAGGCGTTGCAACGGCTCTATATTGATAATAAGGGCCGCGCACTGGAGCCAACGCAGGTGCTGGAGGTCGTGGCCCGCCACTATAATGTGACGATGGAGGCGCTGCGCGGCAAGCAGCGAGACCGCGAGATTACCTGGCCGCGCCAGGTAGCCATGTTCATGATGCGCGAAGAGACCAAGGCCACCAGCCTCCTGATCGCGGCGGAGCTTGGGGGACGCGATCACTCCACTGTTATCTACGGCGCAAATCGAGTCGCTGCGGCCATCAAAAACAATGATCGCGTCCGTAAAGAGCTGGCGATTCTGCGTGAAGAACTGCGCATCCTCGCCAGCCAGCAGGAGACATTCGACGCAGCCCCTTCTGGCTAATCCAGGTCTTCGTCCTCGTCGTCATCATCATCATCACGCCGGTTGGCATTGGGGCCTTGCGTTGTCGTCAGTTGGTTCAGCAAGATTTTGGCGATCATCGTCACCTGGCGATCGCCATCCTCGTTGTGGCGGGCCGCTCGGAGGTAGCGCCCCAGCTTGCGGCGCTTGCGCTCTTCAGGGACCAGCGGAGCCTGGGCCAGATCAAGCTGCTCCAGAGACACGGCAGCCGCGCGCCGGACCTGTGGCTCACTATCCACCAGAACCGTCGCCAGCGGCCAGATGGCGCGCGGGTCGCCCAGTTCGCCCAGCAGTTCGGCTGATTTGGGTCGCTGCTCCAGGGTGCCGCGTTTGCGCTCAAGCACCTGTAACAATGGCTCCAGCGCGCGGCTATCTCTCAACTGTACCAGGGCCACCATCATTGCCATGCGCGCGCGATCTTCCCATTCGCGCTCCAGGGCGCGCGCCAATGGGTTCGCCGCTCGTGGATCGCCAAGCGCGCCAAGGGCTTCGGCTCCGGCGGCGCGCACCACAATATCGGCGTCATCGAGCAGTCCCACCAGCGGAGCGGTGGCGCGACGATCACCCAGGCGTCCCAGGATGCCCGCCGCCACTAACCGCATGGCCGCATTGCTTCCGGCGATCAGCGCCACCAGCGGCGTCACCGCTCGGCGATCATTCAGCCGCCCCAGCGCGATGACGGCGTTGGCGCAGACCTTCCAGTCTTCATCACCCAGCGCGGCCACCAGCACCTCCACTGAGCGGCGATCAGCCATCCAGCCCAGGGCATCGGCGGCGGCCTGGCGCATGCGCACGCTGCCCTGCTGGAGCGCGCGTACCAGCGCATCTAACAGGGAAGTGTTGCGCGCGCCAATGAGGGAACGGGTTACGGCGGTGACGACAAAATCATCCCGGCTGCATAGAGCGTCTACCAGCGCGCGGGCTGCTTCCATATCATCTAATTTCACCAGCACACGCGCCGCTGAGACTGCCGTTTGTTGGCGCTGGAGGGCTGGAACGACGACGGGCAGCGCGTCGGCCCCGAAACGCACCATCGCTTTCTCGACTGCCGCCAGCACTTGATCGAATGGGCCGCCCAGGCCGGTCATCCAGGCCAGTTTGCCACCAACGAAGTCAAGCAAGACCTGAGCGCAGCGCGCGTCAATGCGGCGCAGCGCCTCGGTCGCTACCCTACGAATCGGCTCGCTCATATCGCGGTAGATTTCTTCGTTGGTGTTCCCCCGAAAGCCCACAAAGACCGGGGTGGCTGTGGCGGCCTTCTCCAGCAGGGGCAGCAGCGCCTCTTCGGAGCCATAGGTGATGGCGATCTCTGCGAGCCTGCGGGCGGCATCGGCAGCGACCCGCTCATCAACTGAGCGCAGACGCTCTTTCAGCATGCGCACATCGGTGTTAAACGGCTGAATGCGATTGCTGAGTTGGCTTGCCACGCGGCTTACCGCGCCGATACGCCTATCGGCGACGTTGCGCATGGCATGGGTCAGCGCGCGCCTGACTGGAGGGCGTTTCACCTTGATCGTCTGGGGGGTAGCCGTCGCCGGGGGCTGCGCTTCCTGTTCCGCCAGGATGGCGGGCAGGTTGCGGGCGGCATGCGATTTCTGATTCGTGTTCCGCTCCGCTTGCGCTTGCTGCCGCTGGATTTCTCCCAGCGCCCAGTTTTCTACCTCGGCCTGGTTTTCTGGCTGTAGCCGCTGTTTGGGGTTCGACCCCCGATGACCATTCATTGCACGCCCTCCGGTATCAGTTGCCCTCGTGCGCGGTAGCATGCCGTTCCAAACAGCACTGCCACTCTTTGCCTCGCATGCCAGGCTGGTTTAAGCCAATCTGGGCGGTAGTATAGCATACCTGGCGCTCTTTGAGGAGTGTTTTGCCCGGCGCATAGCCCAAAAGAGCCGTTCATTGGGTAGAACGTGCGAGCGTAGAGGAAGTATCGAATAAGCTTCCTCATCGGTCAGGGATGCTGGCTCACATCCTGAGCCATGCTCCAGCCCCAAAAGGCAAGCAATGCTGCCAACGCCAGCGCCAGCGCCATGCCGATACTCCAGGCCAGGCTCTGGCGCTGGAGAGCGAAGGTCAGCGCCAGGCAGCCGGAGCCGAGCGCGACAAAGAGACCGGGAAGCGCCCAGGCGCGCCTGTTATAGCTCCTCAGCCAGACGGCCAGCCCCAGGAAAGCGGTGGTCGCGGCGAAATAGAGCAGCGGCCAGGTGGTAGCGGGAGTTGTGGCAAAGAGTCCCAGGATATAGATGCCGCCCGCCAGAAAGAAACCAGCCAGCAGCAAAAGCCAGGGGGCCTGCTGCCAGTAGGCAACGGCGAAGCTCAGTATCACTCCTGCGCTCAAAACGATAAGCAGCGGCCCGCTGTTGAGCGCGCCAGCCGTCGGCTGATCGGCCACGGGCGCAATTGCCAGCAAGGCCAGCAGCAGCGCGAAGCAGTCCAACAAAAAGCACAGACCCCAGGCTTCCCGATTGCGCAGCGATTTAATCGCCAGGGCTGCCCTGATCCGTCCGCGCCGTTGAAAGAGGAAGCGCCAGGGCCTGGGCGCGTTTTCTGGCGCGAGGTCTGGAAACAAGAGCCGCAGAGGGTAAGCGCCGACATGGCAGGCTAAAGCAACAACCAGCAGCGCCAGGGCGAAGAGTCCTTCAACGCCGGGATTGTTGATCCCTGTACCGACGATGACCAGCGCGATGGCAAGCTGCGCCAGCAGTAACGCTGTTAGCGCCAGGACGAGCAGGCGGCGGTGCAGCAGCGCCCAGACCAGCGATCCCCCTACCAGCAGCAAGGAAGAGAGAGCAAACGAGGCGCCGAGCGCATTCGCATCCTCCGCCAGCAGTGGTATCGCTTGCGAGGCAAGAAGAAATGTGGTGATGACCTGCCCCAACTCCCAAATGGCCCCGACTCCGGCGACAAAAGGCGCGCTGCTCTCCAGAGCGGGCCGCCAACCAGCAGCCAATCGCCCAGGGAGCAAGGCAGCAAGCGGCACGTAGGCCACGCCAAGCGCGACCAGCCCAAGGGGCCACCACCAGATGAGCGCGCCCTGCCACATGAATACGGCGAGCATCGCTCCGCCCAGTTCGATGAAGCCGAGCGTTGCCCAGGCATCATCCTGGCGTCGGGCGCTCATGACGAGACAAACGATGCTGCTGACGAGCCATCCCAACAGCAAGGCAATGGGTAGTGCTGCGCCAACTAGAATAAGCATATAGAACATCGCCAGCGCGATCAGCAGCGCCACCGCCAGCGCCCTGCTCCTGGACCAGAGATTTCGTGCCATAGCTTGCTGCTCCTCTGCTCTGTGGTCTCCATCTTCTGAAGTATAGCAAAATCGGGCCAGTGGGCATCAACATGGCTCATCTGTCCATCAGCACAGGCTGCCTCTAGAGCCGGGAACTCTGGCCGGGCAAAAATTATCTCTTGCTACGAAGAAAAATGAACGCTATACTGAGCGCACGCTTCCAGATAGAAGAAGTGTGTTTTGTCTGGCAGGCGGAACCTATGCGCTGCCAGCCTGGAGATGGAAGAGATGGGAGCGTCGTGGCTGGCGGATAGCGGATAAAGGAGTGTTTCTGGTGGGGAGAGCTTCCGGCGCATCAAAACGACAGAAACCACAAGCATCGCTAACTGATACTGCCCAGGGCGATGCCCCTGAACGCGTCACTGGCTGGCGCGCCGCCAGCGCAGTTCGCTGGCGGCTTGGCGCCGGGCAGCACATTATTTTTGTATCTGAATGGTCCAGAGACGCGGATCGGAATGTCCGAGGCGCTGTCCAGCAGGAAGAGAGCAGCGCGGACGACCAGAGCGCGGAGCAGGAAGAACCCGCTGACCAGGAGGACCGCGCCGAAGAAGCGCGAGCGGAAGAGCCAACGCCAGCGGAGGATTTGCTGCCTCCAGTGGAGATGCTCAGGAGTGTAGCAGATCGCTGGACCACAGTAACTGGCGCTGATGAAAGTGAGCGACCGGCGCTGCTCTCCTTTCGCGCGCCTGGAGTGGTAGCGCCTGCGGAGCTAGCGCGCTGGCTTCCTGGCGCGACGACGCGCCTGTATACGCTGGGAGGACTGGTAGCGCCGCTGTCAGATACGGCTTTGAGCAGGCAGCCCCTGGCACGCTACAGCGTGGTGCGCGCGCCAAATATGAGCTTCTGGCCGCACCTGCGCGCGTTAATTGTGCAACAAGAGCGTGAGGCTCCGGGAATGGGGCTGTGGGGAGACCTGGAGCGCGATCTGGCGCTGCTGGAACAAGAGCTTGCCTGGTGGAATGCCAGCCCGCTGGGGTTGATTCTGAATCTGTACGAGGGCGAGACGCTGGCCGGGCATCTCTCGCTGGCCCGTCAGTATGATGCGGCTGAGGGCTGCGATGGCTGGGGCATCCTCGCTTTGCATATTGCCCCCCAGGCGCGCGGCCAACGCCTGGGAACGATTCTTCAGCGAGTCGCGGCAACGCTGCTGGTCACACGCAAGGCGTCACGCCGCGTCGAGCCGCCGACTGACGCCGAATCGGCAGGCGATCCCTCCAGGACGGCGCAGATTGCCGCCATAGATACACGCCAGTGGCCCTATCTGTTTGGCTTTGTGCCTGCGCATAATATTCCGGCGCTGCGCGGAGCCTATGCGGCTGGCCGCCGCATTATCGGCACGTATGTAGATGTGCCGCTCGAAGCGCTGGAGCGGGCGATGGGTCCGTAGCGCCGGAGTCCAGGCTTTCTAGGGTGGGGCCATCGCTGGTACGGGGTACCCTCTTCCCGATAGCTTTTTTGCAGCGCAGCGAGATCAGATGCGCCGCACCCCCACCCTTTCGCCAGCACAGAGGCTGGCGCTCCAGGTGGCAGCCTCCGCGTGTAGCGCCGCCGTCCCTGGCGGCGAATAGGGACGGGGGTGTGGCGCACTCCGCTCCGACTCATCAAAAAGGGTCGGTGAGAGAAGCCTGGTCTGGGCAGGATGCTCAATCGGTGAAGGTGAAGCTCGCTATCATCTGAGGAAAGACAGGTGAGGGCTGCCCCTTCACCGCGTTGAGTTGACCAATAATAAACATATATGGTCCGCCTGAGACAAAATACTCAACATCGTTCTGTGATGGACAGATGGCTTCTAGTGCGTCGTGGCCCCCTACTGTGGTTGCATGGGTGGTTGGGTCAGAACAGGGCGGTCCTTCGCTATTTTGCTGATCTTGTGTGTAGAACTGCGAGGGTGAGAGTTGCGATGGGTTGGGGGCAGGCAGCACCTCAATTTTCAGCAGTGGTGGATTGATGTAGCTCGCGTTGAACTTTTCCACGTTAAAGTTCCAGACATCGAAGTCGCCCAATGCGAACCAATTGGCTGGATATTGAATGGTGTAATGATACTTGCTGCTCGTATGGGTGGCCCAGCCGTGCGGAGGGATCGGCGCTGGCTGCGGCGGCGGCGGCGGTATAGTAGGTGTAGGGGTGGGGGTACTGGTTGGTGTTGGGATGAGCATGGCTGTCGGAGTTGCAGTGGGAGCGTTGGCAACCGCGCCAGCGCTGCTGCTGTCACATCCAGCCAGCAGTATGCTGTATGCCAGACAGATCGAGAGGAGGAAGGCGTTTCCAACTGCTCGCTGCTGCGGGAACCGATGTAGTCTGAAGGACATGGCTGGTGCCTCCTTACAATCTCACAAGGGTCTGGACCCTTGCTTGCGCAAAGTATATCTGAACAATCCCGGTGGTTCAATAGGAAACAGGGTGTATTTCTGCTCTTCCTCTAAGTGGTCCATCCGGTAAGTATCTGCTATAATACGGGCATCTGCTTGCTGGAGGTGCCCGATGCCCCGTCCCCTGCCCACACGTGACCTGACGCCCGAGGAACGCGCTGACCTCGAACACCTGACCCGCTCCCGAACA